>CAZOPG010000176.1:0-5019 GCA_964581585.1 uncultured Planctomycetaceae bacterium
CTATACCGATTTGATGATGGTGGCCGGGGTGCTGAAAGGGAAAGTTATAAATAGCACCGTTGAATTCGCGATAGCTCCGGGGAGCAGACAGGTGATGGAAGAGTTGGCCCAGAACGGTGCTATGGCTGATATCATTGGAGCTGGCGCAAGGATACTTGAGTCGGGTTGCGGACCCTGCATCGGGCAGGGATTCTCGCCTGCGGATGATACCGTAAGTGTGCGGACGTTTAACAGGAACTTCCCCGGCAGGAGCGGAACGAAGGGAGATAAGGTTTTTCTTGTAAGCCCTGAAACCGCGGTTGTTGCAGCACTGACAGGTGAGATAGCTGATCCGCGAAACAGCGGTATTGAATATCCAAAAATTGAATTGCCGGAGAAATTTCTTATCGACGACAGGATGATAGAGCCGCCAGCAAGCGAAAAAGATGTGGAGAAAATAAAAGTTTTGCGCGGGCCGACAATAGTTGTGCCGGAGACTCCGAAGCAGTTGCCGAACAAATTGGCCGGACATGTTCTGCTCAAGTGCGGCGAAAAAATCACGACCGACCATATTATGCCGGCCGGGGCGTTTTTGAAATATCGCTCAAATGTGCCTGAATACTCGAAAGTTGTTTTCAACTGCTTTAATGAAGATGGAAAGGCCACATTTGCTGAGCGCGGGCTGGAATTGAAAGCGAAAGGCGTTGCCGGGATAATTGTAGCAGGGGCAAGTTACGGACAGGGTTCGTCGCGTGAACACGCTGCATTGTGTCCTATGTATCTTGGCGTGCGTGCGGTTCTGGCAAAAAGCATTGAACGAATTCACAAGGCTAACCTTATCAATTTCTGCGTTGTGCCGATAGAATTTGACCAGCCGGGCGATTATGATAAAATCAGTGAATCCGATGAACTGACAATTAACGATTTAACTGATGCGATAAAGGGCAGCGATAGAATAGTAATAAAGGATGAGACAGCGGGTTTTGAGTTTGAAGGTAAATTGGATCTTTCGGATAGAGACAGAGAAATTCTGCTAGCTGGGGGGTTGCTGAATTACACCGTTCAAACTGACTGATGATCAGTTTGAGAATGTAAAAGTCAAAGTGTAAAGTGTAAAACTGTGGTATCTGCCTGCGGCGGATGACTGATTTACACAAATGATAAAACCATGTAAGAGTGTTAGGAAAAGGGTAAATGCCGACATTGCAATCCAGAGATATAGGCATTGCTTTTGATATGTGTGGTTGTCCGAACCGATGCCGTCATTGTTGGCTTGGCTGTGGCACAAATAAGAAAATGACAGAAGCAGAACTACGCTGGGCTGTGAAGCAGTTTAGAAAGTATGTCAAAAGCGGGGAAAACAAACCTTTTGTCGGGAAACTTAGCGTTTTGTCCTGGTTTCGTGAGCCTGATTATTCTGATAACTATGAAAAGCTCTACGGCATTGAGGACGAACTTAGTGATGGCAAACCAGCAAGATTTGAACTTTTGAGTATATGGCGACTAGCCAGAGATGAGAAGTATGCCGAATGGGCCAGGAAAATTGGGCCGGATACCTGCCAAATTACTCTCTTTGGTATGGAAGAGACAACAGACTGGTTTTACCGGCGTGAGGGTGCCTTTCAAGACTGCATAAAAGCAACTGAAAGACTACTTGATGTTGGAATGAAACCTCGCTGGCAGATTTTCCTTACTAAAAAGCTGATTCCAGAAATTGCCAACGTTCTAGAACTTGTCGATAAAATGAGGTTGAAAGAAAGAGTCAAAGCTTTGGGAGGAGAATTTGTTGAGTATATACATCTGCCTGGTCCAGATGGTGAGGCAGGGAAAATTGAATATTTGCGGCCAACAATTGAGCAGGTAAAATCCATTCCGGCTGAGACCGTTAAGTCCAGCAAAAAGCATTTCAAATCAAAGAAGTTATGGTATACGGAAGATGAATTAATTTCACAGATTCTTATTGAAGAAGATAGCTTGACAAACTGGTCATCGTATTCAGACCGTTTGTGGTTTTTTGTTGATACTAATTGGAACGTATTCTCAAATCTTGGTTCTTTAGAGCCCTGGTGGAAACTGGGCAGTTTGAAAACAGATACGCTGGAGAATATATTCGACAATTTTGAGAATAATAAGATTTTGGCTTTGCAGGTGGTATATTCAGATTCGGCTAAGCGATTAGCAGAGTGTTTTGGTAACCCGTGCAGTAAGCTTATTTACAGTAGCAAACAAGACCTGTTAGCTTTATGGATTGATAAATATTGCAAAAAATATTATACAAAATAAATGCTTTCAAAATCGTGAGGAACTGACTATAATTACCCCTTGTATGGCTAAAAGATTATTTATAATATTGTTGGCGGTTCTGGTTGGCAGTGGGGCCTGTTTGGCAAAATCGAAAGTTAAACCGCTCAGGGACGGATTCAGCCTGGAAGGAGTTGACGGCAATGTTGTCAAAGACGTGAATGGCTGGCTCTTTGTGCCGCTGGCGGCGATGGCTGATGATCAGGGCATTGTCAAAGCTAAGGCTAAATTAAGAATTTTGCCTTCGTCCGGGCTGGAGAGACTGATTCAGCAAAAAACGAGTGGCGACGGTGACAGCTTTCGGCTATGGGGAACGGTTACGAGGTATGAGGATGAGAATTTTGTGTTCGCAGCATATTTTCTGCCGATAACCGAGGCAAATGAAACTGCGACACGACTGGAAGATGTGAAAATAGCCGGGCCGAATGAGCCGGACATTATTCCCGAAGATGTGATGGAAATGCTTCGGCCAAAGCGTGTTGTCAATCTCGCTAGGCTCAAGAAAGGGCCTGGCACCGAACAGGATGGCATTATTGCCGACAGAACCGGTTTTGTGCGAAAAAGCAGTGACGGTTTTGTTTTTGTCTTTGATGCGCTGGGACGCAATGTCGATACTACCAGCTTCCCATTGCTGAAATGCGGCGTTCTTGAGATGATGTGGGAAAAACAACAGAGCTCCGCGTGGGATGTGCGATACAAAATTGTGGGGATTATGACGAAGTACCAGGGCAGCCACTACCTGCTGCCGGAGCGGGCAACGCGAATTTACTCTCACGGCAATTTCAGAAGATAACTTTAAGGAAATAATTTTGGGCGGTGAACTGAAAGACATTCTGATTGCACATAATCAGCCGGATTTCAAAGAAAGAGTGAAGGCTTGTTTTCTATCAACGGCCGAATTAGCACGTTTTGGTTTCGTGAAAAAACATACTGCAAACCGTCAAAAAGTGGTAGATGTTATTGCCACTGTAATAGAAAAAGGGAATAAGGCTGTATCGGGATTTACTGCGAAATTTGATGACGTCAAATTAACCCCGGAACAGTTTCGGATATCTCAGGAAGATTTAGAAAAAGCTCATAAAGAAATCGATAAAAAATTATTAAGCTCAATTAAAGATGCCATCAAGAATGTAAAGCGGTATCAGGAAGAAATTTTTGTCGGTAAAGATAAAAAATGCTCTGGCGGTACTGGGGTAAAATACACGCCAATAAGAAGAGTTGGTATTTGTGTGCCGGGAGCTTCGGCTCCATTGCCATCGACGGTTATAATGACCGCTGTTCCTGCTCAGGTGGCAGGAGTTAAAGAAATCGTAGTAGTTTCTCCGCCAAGATATAACGGTAGTATTCATCCGGTAACGTTAGCAGTTTGTTATGAATTGGAAATCACAGAGGTTTATCGTATTGGTGGCGTGCAGGCTGTAGCAGCGATGGCTTATGGAACGGAGGAAATAAACAACGTTTACAAAATTGTCGGGCCTGGCAATCAGTGGGTGCAGACTGCTAAGCAGCTTGTTTCGGGGTCGGTTGGTATTGATTCAATAGCGGGACCGAGCGAGGTTTTGGTAATTGCAGATGATTCAGCAAATGCGGCCTGGGTCGCGGCTGATATGCTTAGCCAGGCTGAACATTCTCCGGGAAGTGCTGTTGTCCTGACCGATTCGCAAAAATTTGGCGAACAAGTTTTAACGCAACTTCAACAGCAATTGAAACAATTAAACAGATCAAAAGAAACTGCCGAATGCCTGAAGGAATATAGTGGTATTGTTGTTGTCAAAAATATGGGAGATGCTGTTTACTGGGCAAATTTTTTTGCCAGTGAGCATTTGCAGATTCAGTGTGGTGAAAGAAGTAGAAAGATAGCGGATGAAATCGAGAATGCTGGTGCAATATTTATTGGTGCCTATTCGCCGGTGGCTGTTGGGGATTATTGGGCCGGACCGAGTCATACGCTGCCGACTGGTGGGGCGGCAAGATTTGCCAGTGCTTTGAGTAGTAATGATTTTGTCAAGGCTACGAGTATTATAGAATACCGCAAAGATATGCTGGCCGAGAGTAGTGATGATATCGAACGGCTGGCACTGGCTGAGGGACTTGATGCGCATGCCAAAAGTGTAACTATTCGACAGTGTGATTAGAGCAGCTTATTACTTAAATATTCTTTTCAATCCCTCCTCGATTTGTTTTTGCAGTTCCTCTTTTAGCTGTTCCTGGAGCAGTTGTTCGGTATCAATTTTGGGCTTATCCACTCTGCCTTTTAGTGGTATGGAAATTCTTCGCCCGTCATGTTTGAACGGCAATGTTACGTTCATTTTCATTGATTTGTCAAGCCCGATTCGTCCGCTGAAATTGATGGGTGTCTTTCCATCAATTAACATCGGCATATCATCGTAACTGAGTACTGAATTTTCAAGAGTAAATTTTGTCGGCATAATTGTAATCAGCGGATTTTGGCTTGTTCCAGTAAGCTGGATGATTTGTCTAAGCAGTGAAGAAGCGTTCAATCTCATATTGTCTATCGCCAAGGTGCCTACGATCAGAATAGCATCTTTGTCGGCAGCGTCAAGTGGAATGAATAGTTTTTCGCATTGCAGGTTCACTATGCCGTTGACATTAACAGCATCGGCAAAAATCGGATTGACATATTTCAGGAGCGTATCTGTTGTCTCGGTGTTGATCTGAATTTTTTCCAGAATGTTCATCGGTGCCGGCGTTCTCAAGATATTAGGGGTTTCTGAAAAA
>CAZOPG010000177.1:0-5009 GCA_964581585.1 uncultured Planctomycetaceae bacterium
TGCTTTCGCCGTCTCGGTCGCAACCGGAGCAACATACAAGAAGCCGCAAGGAAATCACGCATTTAGAATGGCTCTTGCTTTCGGAAGTTTTCAGGCAATTATGCCTATTGTAGGCTGGCTTGCTGGCTTGACATTAAGAGAATTCATCAGAGATTACGATCATTGGATAGCATTTATTTTGTTGGCAGTTATAGGCAGCAAAATGATATACGAATCTTCCAAAATCAAATGTGCTCAGGAACAGACTGATACATTAAGTGTATCAATGCTTTTGATATTAGCTCTTGCCACCAGCATAGATGCGCTCGCTGTGGGCATTACCTTTTCATTCCTGCTGGCAGGCTCACTTGCCGTAGCTGTAATGATCATTGGCATAGTAACCTTTGTCTTTTCATATGCGGGTTTTTATATCGGAAAAAACTTCGGCCACTTTTTCGAGACTGGCATTGAAGCAATTGGAGGATTAATTTTAATCGCCATTGGGATAAAAATACTTTTGGAACACTTGTTTTTTTCAACTGTGTGATTTGTACTACTCGTTATTTTGCTTAATCAAATTTTTTAAGGATATCTTTGCATGGATACAAATAGTTGTTATGTTTTATATGGATAAATTGTGCGTGCTTTAAGAGTAGCGTTATGACATAATACTTATAAGTCTGTTTGTGTGGGCTTTTGTAAGCTTTGGAGGGCAACTATGAAGTTAATCGGTGAAATACTTTGCCAAATGATCTGTTTGACACAGTCTCAACTCGAACAGGCCTTACAAGAGCAAAAAGATGTAACTTGCCTTTTGGGCCGGATTCTCATAGATCACAGCCATATCACAGAAATACAGCTGCGATCGGCTCTTGAAATTCAGAAAAAGACCAATAGAATCCCCATATAGAGACGACTCCTAAAGCGACTGCCATACGAAGAGCCTCTGCTATAATTTCCGTCTTCTCAATACCGCCACACCCACGCTGAGCAGTAAAAGCGTGCTCGGCTCAGGAACCAATACGGCTGCATCAGCCAAAAAACCCACCGTAGAGCCAACCATATTGGTAGCGAAGGCGTAGTCAATGTAACCGAGCGTGTCAACAGAATCGCCCGATTGATGATAATAGGGATTGTCCCAGACATCGTATTCGATAAGCAGAGCAGCCTGAAAACCATTATCTTCAAAAGGTGCATGGTCGCTGGCATTGAGTGTGCCGAGAACATCGGCAGAAAGGCCATCGCCGTAAAGCGACACCGCATCAGCCAGCCCCTGCTTAAGAACATCCGAACTGCTGCGGCCGTAAATCTTCGCCTTATTTTCGCCGCTGCCATTGTAAGCAATCATATCAAGCGAGATCATTCCGAGAATATTACTGCTGCTGTGTTCGTCAGCATAGGCACGGCTTCCGACAAGGCCCTGCTCTTCTCTGTCAAAACATGCAAAGACCAGGGTAGCTTCAAAATCGTACTGGCTTAAAACGCGCGCCGCCTCCAACACGCCCGCCGTACCGCTGGCATTGTCGTCAGCACCGGGATTGTTCATAGAATCATAGTGCGCCCCGACAATGTAAATATCATCCGGACGGACAGTGCCGTAATGCGTTGCAATTACGTTGTAGTAAGTATCGCCAGAATAGGAAAAAGAATGTAGCCCCGCAGTCAAGCCGAACGTGCCAAACTCCGAGTATATGTTTGATCGTGCCAGGTCATGCTCCGGGCCAAAACCCCTGTCATCGCCGGCGTGAGTATAAAGCATATTGTCCAGATAGTGCGAATAGCTCACCTGGCTGACTTGGCCGACAACGTCCTGAGTAAAAAAACCGGCAACGGCCGAAGAGCTGACCACAAATACAACTGCCAGCAAAATAACAGTTGCCTTATTCAGCACTTTTTCCTCCTTCTCCTAAAACGGCAATTATACCATTGTCCGGAAATGAAATCAAGATAAAAGTGGAGTTAATTATTGCCAAACAGGCTCTTCTGGCGTAAAATAGCAGACCATGAGAATGGCCAAATTAAATCAGGATAAATGGCAGGAGATTGGAAGATGTACAAAGAGGTAAAGAGCAGTGAAGCAATGGGCTATCTTTCTACAAAGCCCACAATGATTATCACGACCCTTCATAAATCCGGTATCGTCAACGCTGGCGTATTTGGGGCATACACAAATCTTTCACCCACCCACCTCGGTATTGCTATCGGCAAAGGCAGCCATACTTACTCGAATATAATCAGAACCGGCGAGTTTGTTATAAACATTCCCGGCTCAGATATAGTTAAGAGCATTAAGATTCTCGCGGATAATATTCCGCCGGACCAAAGTGAGCTCGACAAGGCAGGCTTATCCGCAAAGGAAGCCATCACGATAAAGACTCCTTCAATTGCTGACTGTGTCGCGGCCGTTGAATTTGTTTTTGACAAAGAAGTAGAAATCGGTTATCACAGCTTTGTCATAGGACAGGTTAAAGGTGGATGGATAAAAGAAGATTTTCTTGATAGTGATGGAAAGATTGATATTTTCAAAGCAAAGGTTTTTAAAGATTTCAAGTACCCTAAGCCATTATATGTTTTGCCTGGCCAGGTAATCGAAGGATAGTCATGAGCAAAAAATTGTATGTTGGAAATATAGGTCCTGGTGCCGACCAGGCAAGCCTGGAAGCGCTGTTTTCAATGTTTGGAACAGTGGAAAAAGCTTATATAGTCATGGATCGCCAGACGGGCCAAAGCAAAGGTTTTGGCTTTGTCGAGATGAGCAGTGATACCGACGCTCAAGCCGCAATAGCCGCCTTGGATGGAAAAAAGTGTGATGGCTACACGGTTAAGGTCAACGAAGCAAAAACAAACGCCTAAGTTTGATCTGGTCAATGTCATTGCCAGGAGTGAAGCGACAAAAGGCAATCTAACTTCCTTGCACAAAGGCCTTGATTAAGCTTCTTTTCGTTGAGGCACGGCAGTTGCCTCGATTTCAAAAAGCAGGTCGTCACGGCAAATATCGCAAATAATAGTTACCCAGGGCCAGTCGAACTTGTCCTTGATATCATCGAAGATCTTCTTAACCTCAGCAGTTTTACAGTAGGCCATTATTTGCACTACATCATCATCGCTGCAGTTCATATCTTTTAGGGCTATTTGAACATTTTCTATAGTTGTAGTTATCTGGGCATGTGCATCATCTATATTAGTGGTATTGCCATCAGCGTCGATCGAAGCTGTGCCAGAAATAAAAACGGTTTTTCCAGCAGGTGTAATAGCTTCAGAAGCTCTCGAAAAGGCTGAGCCGTAATCATATGCGCTTTGCTGTTTTTCAGTAACTGGTGCATATTTAATTGTCCCGGCTGGCTCTATTACCGCTGTCAGATCCATTGCAATTTTACAGCCGTTTGCAGGAGCAAGGCCGATTCCCGTACTGGCTGGCATTGAGGGCTGAGTATTATCGTCAAGAATTCCACACTTGGCAAAAAAGTTATTTCTTATTTGATTAAATTGCTCATACCATGACAATATATCATCTATCCACATCCAGGTGCGTGGTACCGAGAAAAAATCTCCACCAAATTTCTTGATTAAAAATTCCCCCTCTTTCAGCACACTCCATGCCTGGTCGGAACCCTGTTCGAATTCAGGAGCCGTTATACAGGACAATGACAAATATGTTCGGCCTGGCAGGTTCATAACACGCCCAATTTTTTTCTGACCATCCTCAATTACTTCCGGGACATTTTCACTAATAACAGCATGAACTTGAACACCGGCCATTTCTTCTGATGCGGCTTTTTTACTAACCAAAAAACTTGGCCCAACTCCATCATCAATATCATCATATATTTTTGCTCGAATTTTTGAGGTTGTTTCAAAGGCATCTTGAGTGGCAAAAATACGTTCCTGAAAAATGCGTGCTTTTTTCGAATGGAGTATTTCACGAATCCCGGAAAAAATCTCATGGACATGATCCTGCAATGAAGCCTTTGCCATAGGTGTGGCAGTAATATACAATTCGCTTGCCGCCGAGCCTTTGGCCATATAGGTTTTAAATTTTATTGAAGCCACTTAGTTATCCTTATCCAAAATTATTCATTTTACACAAACTGACCGGATTAGCTATTGAACCAAACATAAATATCGGCATAACAAAGTGTTATGTTTAGTGAAACTTTAATAAAAATTATCTCGGCCGCAAAGCCGAGTCCGTCGGTCCAAATAGTCAATTTAAGTTTATTCTCGTTCCTGCCACGCATCTTGCATCTTGGGCGAAGATTCTGCTTTTGGTGTAGCCATGGTTATAGGGATATCGACCTCAATTTTGGCCTCGCCACGGACAGCCTTTGCGATTTTTTCTCCTCTGGCCCTGACAGGTTCGATGATAAATTCAGGAACACTGTACGTTTCAAGGCAGGAGTCATAAAAGGTCGGATCCTTTTGCGGAAGCAATAAAGGCTTGGAAAGCTCACCATTTGTATCTATATAGCTAAAGTAGGACCTGGTAAATTCACCATAGTCACGCTTACTGCTGAAAGCTATCCATCGGCTATTACTGGACCAGCTATGCCAGGATTCACTTTTATCACTGTTAATTTCCAATCGACGGTATTTGTATTGCCCCGTCTCCTCGGAAGTTTTCAGGTCTATGAGATATAAGTCGCTGCTCAATTGGAAGACCGGAAAGCATCCATAATTACACATACAGACCAACAGCCAGCGACCGTCAGGACTTATTCTGGGCTCCAGAATACTTAACCCTGTATCTTGAGCCGACAGTATTGTTTCAGGTTCGCCCCACTGATCAGATTCCAAGTCATAACTTACACGAACCAGATCATACTTGACTTCGCCAAAACGTTCAGGCGGGACCCTATTCCCATCTGACCATAATATTGGGGCACTGCAGAAATACAGATAATTACCATCCGGGGACCATGTTGGATATGTTTCTAAGCGATTCTTTTCGGAAAATATCGATGGAATTTTTACGGTCTTACTTTCAACCATATAACAGGCTAATAGCGAGTCAAGGTCGATTACATCACGAA
>CAZOPG010000178.1:0-4979 GCA_964581585.1 uncultured Planctomycetaceae bacterium
ACCTAACAATTGCAGTAAAGATGTATTGAATGTAAAAAAATGCCTTGTATAATTTATTTCTATGTAGATATATTGAATATAGGTAAATCCTGAAATGTATATTGTAAGTGCTTGTTTTACAGATCCTTACATTTGAAGGAGAGGGTTTTTCAAGCAAGTTTCCCTGCTCTATTAGAGAATTAAATTAGAGAGTTATGAAAACGATATTATATAACTCCTTAATTTACAAGCAGTTAATTTTAGTCTCATATCTCGAATCCCCCCGCCTCCATTTTATTGCTTTATAAACGAATCAAGCCCCGCGAATAAATCGCGGGGCTCGGTAAGTCTATAGATTATTGTTTTTCTACTTCAAGCACGACGCGAAAGCCGATATGCTTTTGATTGGCTTTTTCACGGCGATGGTTTCTATCCGCACTTCGGCATTTGTGAGCCTTTTCGTTCCATGCCCCACCCCGGATAACACGATCGCCGCCCTTGCTGGGACCGGCAGGATCAACTGGGGAGGTCTTTTTGTAGTAATCGTTGTCGTAACGGTCGTGGCACCATTCCCACACATTGCCGTGCATATCGTACAGGCCAAAAGCGTTTGGAACGTATGAGCCAACATCAGTTGTACGTTTCAGGTATGGGCCGACAATGCCATCAGCATAAGGGGCTTTTGCGTTATAGTTCGCCAGGTCCGAATCGAGTGTATCGCCGACATTAAACGGGCTCGTTGTACCAGCCCGGCAGGCGTATTCCCACTCAGCTTCTGTAGGCAGACGAAATTTCAAGTTAGTTTTGTCGGAGAGTTTTTTTAGAAATCTGCCAGCTTCATACCAGTTAACGTTTTCAACGGGTAAATTGTCGCCGCCAAACTTGCTATTGTTATTTTTCATGATAACTCTGTATTGCAGTTGTGTTACTTCAAATTTGCCCATGTAGAACGCCTTTGTCAGTTTGACGTGATGTTGCCCTTCATCTTTGTCCCGTTTTGGTTCATCGGCAGGTGAGCCCATATCGAATTCACCTGCGGGGATATACACAACTGTCATGCTAACTTCGCTGCCAAGATCAATAGTCTTTTCAGCTGCCATGGCTGAAACAGCAACGAACAAAGCTATAACGATAATCATTATTTTTTTCATAATTTACACTCCTTAGAAAAATTAAATAAGATTTTTGAAAGCCTGTGGTAGATCATCCATAATATCAGTGGCCATCAGGCTGGTTTGGCCTAACTTTTCGGTGGCCAGGTCGCCTGCTGAACCGTGAACATAAACACCTAAAACAGCTGCGTCAAAGTTGTTTAGACCCTGTCCGCATAATGCGCTGATTATGCCGGTCAAGACATCGCCTGCCCCTGCGGTGGCCATTCCGGGGTTGCCGGTGGTATTGATATAAAATTTTTTGCTGTCAGCTACAACGGTTTGATGGCCTTTTAGTACAACAGTTGCGGATGTGGCTGCTGCGAATTCGAGAGTCTGAGTTTTTCTGTCCTGCGGAAGAGGTTCTCTCAACAGGCCTGTCCAGATTCTTTTCATTTCGCCGGGATGCGGGGTCAAAATCAGATTAGCCTTGCAGAAGCTGGGCCAGTCAGGCAATTTGGCAAGATTATTCAGGCCGTCAGCATCGATTATCAGCCTTAAGTTTTCAGTTTTTAGCAGATTTTCCAAAACAACTTTGGGGCCGGGGCCGATTCCTACGCCTGGGCCAAAAGCCAAAACATCGTTTTCTTCGGCAGCCTTTAGAACAACATCGATAGCCTTTTTGCTGATTTTACCCTCTGACTCCACAAGAGCGATAGTTGTAAAGCAGGGCTGAAGCGTTGCGACGATTGGCAGAATACTCATCGGCGTTGCGACTCTTACCAGCCCGGCACCTGCGCGTAGAGCGGATGTGCCCGCGATGGCAGCAGCTCCGCTGAAACCGACGCTGCCAGCAATTATACAAATTTTGCCAAAATCGCCTTTATGGCCTATTAGCGGCCTCGGCGGAAGTTTTGGTATGTCTTTTATCTGCTGCATAATTTCTTAGTCCGTTCCTGTGGCCTTTGCCTCCAGTTTCATATCGGCGAAGATACCGGCTTTGAATTTATGATATGCCAGCGAGGCAATCATTACGGCATTGTCGGTACAATGTTTTTTCTCGGCGATGAGCAGTTTTAGTCCCATCGACTCGGCCAGGTCTGCAAAGGCTTTTCTCAGCGGGCCGTTTGCGGCGACGCCTCCGCCAAGCAAAATCGTCTTTGCCTTTTGGCTCCTCACGGCCCTGGCTGTTTTCTTCACAAGTACATCTACAACGGCGGCCTGGAAAGAAGCGGCAATATCGGCGATCTCCTGGGAGCTCATTGAGCCGGTGCGGTTTTGGCCTTTCATATCCTGGCCCTGACAGTGATATAATACGGCGGTTTTAATTCCGCTGAAAGAAAAATCGAGCGAATCGGCTCCGAGCATTGAACGTGGGAAATTGACGGCTTTGGGATCGCCTTGCTTTGCAACCCTTTCAATGTTCGGCCCGCCGGGATATGGCAGGTTCAATATCGTCGCGACCTTGTCGAAGGCCTCGCCTGCAGCGTCGTCAATGGTTGCTCCGAGCAGTTTCAGATCAAGTGGACTTCGGCAATTGTAAAGACTTGTATGTCCGCCGGAAACTACCATGGCCACGGCAGGCAGTTGCAGATCGTCCTCGGTGAGCATTGCGGATTGCAGATGCGCATGGACGTGGTTAATTGCGATCAATGGCTTGTTCCACATGAGTGCCAATGTTTTTGCAGCGGTAACGCCGACAATTAGCGCGACAGTCAGGCCGGGCTGATTGGCTACCGCGACAGCGTTAATCTGTTCAGCATCAAGGCCTGATTGGGCAAGAGCCTGGCTAATAACAGGATAAATTTTTTCGAGGTGCGCACGTGAGGCGATCTCCGGCACAACGCCGCCAAATTTTGCATGCAGTTGAACCTGTGAGGCGACTACCGATGATTTGATCTGGCGGCCGTTGACAACGATGGCGGCGGCGGTTTCATCGCAACTTGTTTCTATCGCTAATATGTTTATCTGTTCAAGCATTTGTACCTGATAATATAACAGACGAGGCCTTATCGGGCAATGAGCTGTTTTATATATATCAGAAGCTGTTTGGATATGCTCCTGATGACTCTTGGCAGAGTAAATTTGAGTGGAATCTGCGGTGCCGTTTGAAAATCGCGACAAATATGGTCCGTATGGTCGTCACCGAGGATTTCTATCTGTTTGATGTCGGAGCATCCGAATCCGGTTTGTTTTGCTCTTCGAATAATCGGTAAAGAGTCGGGGTCAAAATCTATTAGTCGGCAGGTGACGACTTCGGCGGCTATCGGGTCAGTGGCGGCGATGGTCCAGCCGAGTTTCTTTGCGGTGCCACTGATCGGACCTGCCCCTTCCATTGCGATGACAGCATCGATTATTGTAATTGTCGGAGCGAATAATTTATAAATGCCGATGAGCAAATCGCAGAAATCGTTTTCGTGGGCTCCTTTTCGGAAATGCCACATTGCTTTTGCCTTACCGGAGACGGTGCCAAACATATTTTTGACGGCTATCGTTGCGCCGAGTTGCTGGTGAGATTTCAGTTTCGGGAGATTGATTATCCGGTCGGCTTCCAGGGCGATGGAACTTATGCTCACAGTTGCACCGTCTATTTCACATCGTTGCGGTTTGTTTAATTGTTTAACTTCTACACCGATTTTTTTGAGTGAATCGGCAAGGCCAAGAATCCTGACACATTCAAGGGTATCGCCCCATGCCGGTGAATCCGCGACGAAGGGCTTTGCGCCGTAGTCTTTTAATATTTTTGCCAACTCAAGTATGACTGTCGGGTCGGTCTGGACGGCGAATTCTCTGGGCTTTGGTACAATCAGATTTGGCTTGATCAGTACGGTGTCGGATCGGCTCACGAATTTTTCAATACCGCCCAGTAGAGAAAAATGAGACTCCAGAACCTGTCGGATCTTTTGGGGAGAATAATCCTGACATCTTTTCAGAGATACTGCCGAAGAGGTCATGAGAAAATTTACTCCCTTATCACATTGCAGGCCACAAGCACAAGCCTTACGGTAGGGGAGGTTTTTGATGAAAAAAAAGTATCGCTCAACATCCTGTGTTCAGGGTCATAATTTTTCAGGCCGAATAAAACCCACTGGCCGGGACGAATGTGGAAATAAATGGTAGAAGCGTTGAAGACAGTATTTTTGATAAGCTTGTTTTTAATGAAGATGCCTTCTTTGTCGAGTTGTCCCGGAATGAAAACCGGTGTGATATCTACCCGGCAAACGCCAAGCAGGCCAATGATCCTTGATATTCTTAATCGGAGTGCTGGTTGGCCTGGACCAATGGTAAGATAGAAATATTTATTGTCAGATATTTTGCAGAAAACCTGCTGAGACTCCTTCAAAATACCGGCAGCAATGTTGTTTCCAATCCCTTCTTGAACCATCAGGCTGATCGTTTCTGTTTTTCTGGCCTCGGTCAGGAGCAGTTTTTGACCAAGTTCGGCCCAGTCGTCCCTTTGGCCTCCGGTAACGGCAAAGCCATTGTCGGTAAAAACGTCCGGGATATTGAATTTCATCGTGGGATCTTTTGTCTCTGTGAAAGTTTCTGAAATAAGGCTGAATTCATTGGCGTCCACCTCGAAAGGATAGATGTAAAAACCAGCGCTGACAATGCGTTTCTGATTCTCTTTCTGTGCTTGGGCGAGTTCGGCGAGCTTTGGGGTGTCGATGCGCGCGGCCTCATCGCAGCCTATGAGAATACCGGCTAGGATAACCAAAATTATGGTAGAGAGAATCCGTTCCATTGGTATTATATTACAAAACCGTGGGCTGGCTGTCAATAACAGTAATATCTGTTGATTCATAGCAGGAATTTTGATAGGATTCCCGGACACAACTAAATTGTAGGCACAAATGAGCCTGTTGCATAAATAATTAGTTCTTTTTACAAGTGAATAATTCCAGCTTT
>CAZOPG010000179.1:0-4966 GCA_964581585.1 uncultured Planctomycetaceae bacterium
GGAGAAGTTCTACACAATCTAAAAATCCTGAACTACGTTGACATTACTGATGCCCTGGCAAAGTTTCTCTCAGTAGACCGCATCCATCTGAATAATGCATCAGACATAGATATGGACATCGCCAGAGACATCCCGGAAAACTTGGCCAAAAGATTTTGTCTTGTCGCAGTTGGAAAAACTGGAGACAGGATTACTCTGGCAATGAGCGATCCGCTTAATGTTGTCGCCATAGACACAATAACTGTCAAGCTGCAAAGTCCTGTCAAAGTTGCTATAAGCTCGGAACCAGAAATTCTGCGAGCAATAGAAATAATCTACCACGGCTCAGATATTGAAGAACAGCAGTTGCGAGAACTTATCGAAGTACAGGTTGGTACTGATAATACAGTAGAAGATTCAGACGAAGCTGATAGCAGCACCGATATCGATGATCAGGCTCAGGCAGGCGATGCTCCAGTTATTCGATTTGTGAATTTACTTCTAAGCCAGGCAATTAAAAGCAGAGCCAGCGATCTCCACATTGAACCGCAGGAAAAAATAATGAAAATAAGAATGCGCGTCGATGGCGTTCTTCACGACATGACACCTCCCTCAAAAAAAATGCAGTCGGCGGTAATTGCCAGGATTAAAATACTCTCGGAAATGAACATCGCAGAACGCAGACTACCACAGGATGGCAGGTTTGAAATTAAAGCCTCGGACAGAAAAATAGATGTCCGTGTCGCGACAATACCTACTATCTACGGTGAAAAAATTGTAATGAGAATACTCGACAAGAACGCGGTAAATCATGACATTACCAAATTAGGGATTGACGACAGGATGCTCTCTGTTCTAAAAGCCACCCTCGCACAGCCGCACGGAATTATAATTGTAACAGGACCTACCGGAAGCGGCAAAAGCACAACGCTTTACTCAGCCCTGAATTATCTCAGAGACCCTCGAAAAAACATAACTACCGTTGAAGACCCGGTCGAGTATCGCCTTGAAGGTATAAATCAGGTTCAGGTCAAATCTGAAATCGACCTGGATTTCGCAGCCTGCCTTAAAGCTATCCTGCGTCAGGACCCAGATATAATTTTGATTGGAGAAATCAGGGACAAGGAGACTGTTGAAATTGCGATAAAAGCTTCTTTGACAGGACATCTCGTATTGAGCACTTTCCACACAAACGATGCTCCTGGTACCATCAGTAGACTTGCCTATATGGGTGTAGAACCCTACTTGCTCGCCTCATCGCTCAACCTCGTTATTGCTCAGCGACTCATCAGGACAATTTGCCAACACTGCAAGGAACCTGTAATACTGAATGAAAGGGTACTAAAACATCTGAGTATCTCTGCGGAAGATGCCAATAACGAAACTTTCTTTCAAGGCAAAGGATGTGAAAGCTGCGGCGATAGCGGCTATAAAGGCAGAACACCGATTTTTGAGTTTCTTGTCATTGACAGTGACATCAAAAGAAAAATTGTGGCAGGGGCCAGTGAAGCTGAGATTAGACAGTTGGCACGGAACAATGGATACGGCGGCCTTTTGGATAATGGTGTACAGAAGCTAAAGCAGGGAATCACAACGGCAGAAGAAGTGCTCGGTGTAACTTATGCCGAAGATATAAACTTATAATTTAGTTTGAGAGCTAATGAATAATTTTAAATATAAAGCAAGAACTGCAAAAGGACTTTGCAGAGAAGGCCTACATCAGGCCACAAATGAGCAGGATATCCTTAGCTGGCTTCGACAGGAGGGGCTTACACCTGTTTCGATAACCAAAATTACCAACAAAACAGTAGAGACTCGGCGAGCTACGCAGAAAAAACGGATCAAATCCGCCGATATGGCCGCTGTTTGCTGGCAACTGACAACTATGGTAGAAGGTGGAGTACCACGAAAAAATGGAACAGGGAGAGAGCTTTTCAGATAGTATTATTGAGTTTCCAAAAATTTTTGGCTCTGTAGCCTCTGCGATTATCCTCGCAGGTGAATCAAGTGGAACAATGCCAAATTCGCTGAATAGACTAGCTCAATACTTTGATAACAGGGACAAACTCATAAAGAAAGTGAAATCAGCAATGGCATACCCTCTTTTTGTCGCCGCTTTCGTTTTTCTGATTGTTATCGCTATTATGACATTTATTATACCAAGATTTACCGCAATTTTTGACCAGATAGGTGGAGAACTACCGGCATTCACCAGGGGATTTATGACGGTCTACGATGGTATAAGAGGAAATCTAATAGCCATGATCGGCGGAACAGTTTTACTAATACTCCTTGCTGTAGCCATAGGAAAAACTAAAAAAGGCTTTAGGCTATTTTGCAAGATAACCCTGGCTCTGCCGATCTTTGGAAAAATTCTTTACCAGAGTTTCATAACCACGTTCTGCAAAACTATGGCGACTTTGCTCGCCTCGGGAGTATCAATACTTGAGGTCTTTGATATCCTCTCAGGATTAACAAAGAATGTAGTCACAAAGTCCGCAATTGTACGTGGTAAAAACAACATTACCGAAGGATCAAATATTTCTCTGAGTTTAGCTGATTCAGGATTCTTTCCCAATATGGTCATAAAAATGATACAGGTAGGCGAAGAAAGCGGTTCATTACCAACCGTGTTGGACAAAACTGCCGAGTATTACGAACGAAAGGTCGATACCACGATATCCATAGCGACAAGTTTGCTGGAACCTATACTGATTGCAACGGTTGGAGTGATTGTACTGATTGTAGTGGTCGCACTGTATTTACCTATTTTTTCAATGAATGGATAAAAACATAATAATTGTGGTATAGTCTGCCATGATTCTTGTCGAATATATTGATTGAGTAGCAAAGAAATAGTAAAAATTGATAAATAAAAATTTAATTTCAGGAGCTTTAACGATGACAAACAGAAAAGGTTTTACAATGATTGAGTTGATGGTAGTTATTATCATCGTCGGAATTCTCGCCGCTGTCGCCGTACCGCTGATGCGGGGAAAAGTAGACCAGGCAAAATGGTCCGAAGCTGCCTCCGCTGCCGGCGCCATCCGTTCAGCCAACAGAACCTACTTTGCTGAGCATGCCGCTGGAATTACCGGTGACCTGACCGAGGCAAAAGCCGCTTCTATTGGTTTTCAAGCAGGGGATCTTACCGGAAGCTGGTTTGTTGTTACAGACTATTCAATCGGAACTGTAAGTTCTACCGGCCTTGCCGACATCACGGTAACAAGCAGCAATTTTTCCGGCTATACCGGAACACTTAGCTCAACCGGCTGGGCAGTTGCTAAAGACTAACAGCACTTGTGCTGTAAATAAATACAACTTGCTCTGCCGGTAGGCAGAGCGGGTGAGTCGCATTTTTGATTTCGCGATTGATGTAATCCGATATCAGGAGAACGAACGAAAAACCACAGAGTTGCTGCTTCATGCTACTGCGGTTTTTCAGTTAATTGTTATGACCAAAAAACCGACCATCTCTATCGAACGCCGCAAATGTGCTGCCGGAATGAGCCTTATCGAGATAACAATAACTATTTTGATTCTGGCCGTGGCGGCGATTGGAACCTCCGGATACCGATATTACTCCGCTATTGACGCTCGAAGAGCCGACGTAAAAATAACCGCCGCAAGACTTGCATCAATGTTTCTAAATAATTGGAATAATGCCGGTGGTACTGATTTAGGCCAATTTGCCAACGGATTGGACATATATAATAATGCCCCTGGACCGGCAGTACCTGACGGATTTAGTGAATTGGATGCCGACAATAATCCAAATTTCAAAATAGTTGTAAATAATGTAAATTATTATGCAACCCTTTCGTATAAAGACCAAACAGACCAGCCAAGGACACTAAATGTTTGTGTTGCATGGATGGATAATTATCAACAATGGGATGAATCAGAAACCCCAAAGTCGGTTAATATAACAACGTATGTAAATAGCAGTCTAACAGACGACGATGACGACGACGACGATGATGATGATGATGGTAACGGCAATGGTAACGGCAATGGTAATGGCAATGGTAATGGCAATGGTAATGGCAACGGCAATGGTAATGGCAACGGCAATGGCAATGGGTAATGGCCACCACTAAAAAAACTAAAGAGCCATAATTTCATGAAACACAAAACCACTAAATACCGACAAGGATTCACAATAACCGAGTTGATGATGACTGTAGCGATGGTTTCCATTGTAACATTAAGTGTGGGATTTTTATTGGTAGACAGTCAGAAGGGCTACAATAAAACATACAATCACATCAATGAGGGAATGGCAAGCGATGCTTACACTGCAACAACAGCATTTGAGAGAGCCGTTCGCAAGTCAGGCATAAATCGTCAGGTTGTTTCCACCAGTCAGATTCTGGTTTACTATTACAATAATGACTCTTCGACCTGGCTTGACAGATATGCAAAGTTTTATCTCTCAGACGAAGAACTGCTCGTAGATTACGGTCAATCAGATGCTGACGGAAACCTCCTGGTCAACCCTGATACCTTGACACTTGCCAATAATGTCGAGCAGATATACTTCACTAATGAAGACGCTTGTATAGAAATGGTCTTAAAACTTAACAACGGCTCAGAAACACTCACCGCAATGTCGTCAGCAATAATGCATAATGAGTGAGGTGGATAATGACTAATTTACACAGGCACAACAACTCAAAAACCACCAAGCGTGGTTTTATACTGCCATTCGCGATGCTAATAATTGCGATCTTAGCCATTACAGGCCTTAGCTTGCTTAGCTTAGGTGCATTTGCCAGGACAAAGTCAACATACGCCACTTCTCAGATATTAGCTCGCACCGCTGCTGATGCCGGTCTGACAAAAGGTCTCTACGAGATGAACAAAAACTTAAGTACCTCCGGGTGGGACTTTAGCGGCATGGACTCGACAGCAAGCGGCACTCTGACCCCGGCAAATTCAACCTATGCATATACTATACAGGAGATAGACCCTGACAAAGAATACA
>CAZOPG010000180.1:0-4959 GCA_964581585.1 uncultured Planctomycetaceae bacterium
CACCTTCCTTTAGAAAGGCATTAAACTTTGACAAATGGCTTTTGGGGGCATTGCAGCCAAAAAGAAGCAGGATCGGAAGAAGAAAGAATAGGCGGTTGATAGAAGCAGATTGAAACTTTTTTTTCGTTGGCAAGATCATCTTTAATGTATTGACTCCTCTGAAAAACCATGTAAATTCTTTAACGGCAATCGCTATATCGCAGAAACTGCTGTACTTGTCAAGCGTCCGTAGGGCACCCTTAAACGCACATCTATCTCTTTTCAAAATAAGCACTTATGATCTCATTGCCACAAATGGCATTTTCCGCCAAAAATTGCTATAATGCTGTTCTGAATTCGTATTTTTACCCATTTCTAACGGTCCTACGGTCGCTTGCCCACTACAGTTTATCCCACTTTGGGCAATTCGTTCCATCTTGTTGTGTATCTGTGCGAACGTCTTTTGAAATTAGTTTTCCAGGGCTGGTCCAGTCCTTCTGCGGCCCAATGAAGATTCGCTTCGGGGATTTCAGCTTTAATGGCGTCGACGGTCTGCATAAGTCTCTTTGATCTTTGCCGGTCAACTTCGTCAAAGAGAGGCAGCTGCATTTTGTTTTGTTCTTCAAGCCCGGTAAGCAGTATGCCCGCCTTTTTGAAACTGCAGCCCTTGCGGTATAACTGTTCTACAGCTTTTACTGCATACGAGATCAGTTCGGGCGTGTAGCTGGTCGGGACGGGCAACTTTATCGTCTCTGAATTTGAGTATCTTTTGTGTTTATCGAAGAAGCTTGTTCTTGCAAAGACCGTTAAAATGTTAGCGACAAGTTTATCCTGTCTTAGTTTTTCACCTGCCCTTGTTGTATAAGAAGCAATTGCCTGCTTAAGTTCATCCGCTGATTCTACGACCTTGCCGAATGATCGTGAGACGGCGATGGATTTTCTTACCGGCGGATTTCCCTCCAGCTGATAGCAGCAAAAACCCCTTAGTTCATAAACGGTTCTGAGCCCCATTATCCCGAATTTTCTCTTTATCCATTCGTCATCAGCATTCTTAAGGGCCAGTGCGTTATTGATGCCCGCACTTTTTAACTTTCTGCCATTTCTACGGCCTACACCCCAGACATCATTAATTTCGACCTGGGCAAGAGCCTTGTCGATATATGGCGAATTGGTCAGATCGAGAACGCCATTAGCTTTAGCGGACCTCTTAGCGATCTTACCCGCTATTTTCGCGAGCGTCTTGGTATGAGCTATACCGACCGATACAGGAATGCCGGTCCATTTCTTAACTGTTCTTTTTATTTCATTGCCGTAGTTGGTCAAATTGCAGGCAAAGCCCGCAAGGTTAAGAAAGGCTTCATCAATTGAATACACTTCCATTTCAGGTGTGAAGGTCAATAGCGTTCGCATGACTCGATTGGACATATCAGCATAGAGGGCATAATTTGAAGAGAAGACTTCGACGTTGTTCTTTTCTAAAACATCCTTAGCTTTGAAAACAGGCTCCCCCATCCCAATCCCAAGTGCCTTCGCTTCGTTGGACCTCGCGACAATGCAGCCGTCGTTATTGGATAAGACAACTACCGGCCTGCCTTCTAAACCAGGATTGAATACCCTCTCGCATGAGGCATAGAAATTATTACAATCAACAAGTGCAAAAATCTGTTTCATAATGAGTGGATAACATTGGTAACGACGCCCCAAACCTCAAAATCAGATCCTGGGCTTATCTGTTGGGTTGGGTAGTCGATGTTCTCGGCTTCTAAAGTGATTTTGTTTTTTCTTATCCGTATTCTTTTGACGGTAAGATCGCCATTGATACTGGCTATTACAACTTTCTTATCCGCCGGTTCGATTGATCTGTCTACCACTAGAAGATCACCGCAATGTATGCCTGCTCCGATCATGGAATCGCCGGTAACTCTTACAAAATATGTTGCCGCCGGGTTATTTATCAGGTACTTGTTGAGGTCCAGCTTTTCTTCCTTGTAGTCGTCCGCCGGTGATGGGAACCCGGCAGGAACGTTGGCCACAAATAAGGGCTGGCTGCGTTTGGTCGATCGATCAGGCCTGTAAATTATATCTACTCTGGTTTCCATGCCATGAGTCTACCCTGCATAGCCTTTGCGGGCAACGTTTTTCCCTTTTTGCCTTTGAATGTAAAAGCAACCTGACTCAATCTAAGTCTTTATTTTTATCTCTAGAACAAGGGCAAAATAGACCATCGGATACATGATCCGATGCTTCTGACCACACGTCCACAGGTAATAAGGTCAGACTTCTGATGTTTCTTCGTCAGGTTCCTGTAATCCTTCTCCCAACTTTAGTAATTCTTCGGCCTCGGTCTGCGGTAACGCGCTAACTGTGTTTAACTTGCGGTTCATTACACGAGTGCGCACCGCTGTTTGATCGAGGGTATTAGCTGCCGTTGCCAACTGGCCCTTGACCTTGTCAATAATGCCTCCAAACTTCCCAAACTCTGTTTTGACTGCCCCTAGAACCATCCATACTTCACTAGAGCGTTTCTCAATGGCTAATGTATGGAAGCCCATGCGAAGACTGTTGAGAACAGCAGAAAGCGTTGTCGGCCCAGCCACTACTATGCGATATTTATGTTGCAGTAGATCGTGCATACCAGGTTGCCTCAGTACTTCAGCATAAAGCCCCTCTGTTGGAAGGAACATGATAGCGAAATCCGTTGTCTTTGGTGGATTAACAGTAAGGTCTCGAGCAACCCCATCTTGCAGAGTTCTTTGAAAAGTTGATAATCAGCTCATGGTTTTATTGGAGGCACATCAAATCATGAGCAAAAGACAGAGAGAATCGAAAAAAGACCAGCGGCAATTCTGGCAAATGGCAATCGAAACCTGGCGGGCCAGCGGAATGTCAGTCAGCAAGTTTTGCAAAGTTGAAGGACTATCAGAAAGCTCCTTTTACATTTGGCGAAAAAAGTTGACCCAAGCGGATGAGGCCGAAACAGGTAAACAAAAAAAGCTGAACCCATCAGCATTTATTGAAGTAGCAATGCCAAAGAATAACCCGGCTGCTTTAGAACTGGTACTTTCTTCGGGTAATACTTTGCGAATCAGTTCCGGTGCAGACAGTGCAACATTGAATGATGTCATCTCGGTATTGCAGCAGGTGGGTCTATGCTGACACTTCCATCATCAGTCAAGATATTCATATACACCCAACCTGCCGACATGCGGTGCGGATTTAATAAACTTACGATGCTGACAGAAAGTTTTATGCTCAAGGATCCGTTCAGCGGCCATCTGTTTGTGTTCTTTAATAAGCTTGGTGACAAATGCAAAATACTATTTTGGGACAGAACCGGTTTTGTCATTTGGTATAAGCGTTTGGAAGAGGGAACATTTGAAAGATTAAAATCTCCAGCCGGGAAAACATCTCTGGAAGTTGATGTTTCCAAGCTGACATGGATACTTGAAGGCATAGATTTATTCAAGACAAGAAGACGAAAACGCTATAATCGTAAAACTCCTTTATAGGCTCTCTCGGCTAAAAATATTTGATGTTTTTTGCAAATTTTGTACATTTTTTTCTTGCTTTTTTCAATGCTTCTGTTAGAATTATCTCATCGTTAAGGATGATGATACTTCTTCTTATGGTTTCCTCTTAAATGGCAACAGAAACAAACATCACAGCAGCAACTTCTAAAGAACAACTGCCTACAGACACATCAACTCTTCAGGAAATGGTGCTTACTTTGCTGGACCAGATTGATGATCTTTCCGGCCAGTTGTATTATCTGAAACGACAGTTGTTCGGCAAAAAGAGCGAGAAGCTTCATCCGGCTCAGCGGTTGTTGTTTGAGAATTTGTATGACGAAATTAAAGCAAAGGTAGAAGAAGAACAGCAACAACCAAAAACAGAGCCTGTCAAAAAGACAAAGAAGAAAAACTCCAATCATAAAGGCAGGAATCCTCTGCCTGCGAATCTTCCCAGAAAAACAATTGATATTGAGCCATCAGAAGAAGAAAAGGTTTGCTCTGTATGTCATAGTCCCAAACAGCGTATCGGCACGGACACAACAGAAGTGCTTGAATATGTCCCCGCCTCCTTTTTTGTTAAGCAGTATGCCAGACATAAATACGGCTGTAAGAAATGTGAATCTGATATTTCGATAGGCCAGTTGCCCCCAAGAGCCATTGATAAAGGTATTCCCGGCGAAGGGTTATTGGCTCACATCATAACGAGTAAATATGCAGATCAGAATCCTTTGAACAGACTGGAAGGCATTCTCAAGAGACATGGTGTCGATATAAATGTATCGACTATGTGCGGCTGGGTGGGTAAATGTGCCGATTTATTAGAGCCTTTGGTCAAAAGGATGCACAAGAAGATACTTCAATCGCCGAAAATAAATACTGATGACACTCGTATTCCTATAAAAAACAGAAAGCGTAAAGGTTCTACCTACAATGGTTATTTATGGACTTATATTGATGAGAAGAAGAATGTGGTATTCGATTTTACACCGAACAGATCAAGAGAAGGGCCATTAAACTTCCTTGGCGAATATTCTGGTTATGTGCAGGCCGATGCGTATAGTGGTTATGATGAACTTTTCAGGAAAGGCAAAGCTACCGAAGTTGGGTGTAATTCACATGCGCGAAGAAAATTTGAGTACGCATTGGATAGTGATCCTGTCAGGGCTGCGCGTATGATGGTGTTGTGGGGCAGGCTCTATGGAATCGAGAAACGAGCAAAAGAAGAAAGCTACAGTGATGAGCAATTACTTGCAGCCCGGCAGAAAGAAGCTAAGCCTATACTTGAAGAAATTAAAACCGAAATATTCCAATCAGTCAACAGTTCAACTTACGGTTTAATTGAAATCAAGAGTGAGGTCGCTGCTATTGAAGATGCAGTCCTTAGTGTAACTTATGGACTTGAAGAGATTAAAACAGAAATATTCCAATCAGTCAACAGTCCAACTTATGGTTTGATTGAAATCAAGGA
>CAZOPG010000181.1:0-4951 GCA_964581585.1 uncultured Planctomycetaceae bacterium
GTCTCAGACGACAAATCCACCTTAATCATGCGCCCAGTTTTTGGGGAGTATTATAGATTGATTATCGTTTTAAGATCGTACTTAGTAATCCATTTAACAATCTCGGCCTGGCTGGGTTGTCGGCTGCAATAAACCGTTCGCTCCACTACCTCGCGAAAACTTATGTTTGTCCTGAAATAAACATAAGATGAGCCAATCAACAGGAGTATAACAATGCTTGGGTATAAATAACGTTTGCTGAATAGAAATTTTATTTTGGGTTTATCGACCATAACTTAAGAGGTTTCTTTCGTCCATGAATGGATTGTCTCGGAGATATTTTCGGCCGCGTCCGTTTGCCGAATATTTTCGCAGCTTTGACTCATTATCGCTAATTGCTCAGGCGATTTCATCAACTCCGACAGAACAGGCCAAAGAGCCTGGGCAGTTTTTTCCGTATCACAAAGATCGTCAACGACCCTGCAGCAGCCCGCCTCGGCCAACTGCTCGGCGTTGTGATCCTGATGCTTATCCCTATGGTACGGATAAGGCAGACATATACTCGGCGTCGCTGAGGCCGCATATTCGGCAACGCTGAGACCGCCAGCTCGGCCAACAACCAGATCGGACGCACTTAACAGGGCAGGCATGTCATCACGAAAACCAAAAACTTTGTGGCTGATCTTCCTATCCTTATAAAACGTCCCGACTGTTTCTAAATTACGGATGCCGCAAATATGTATTATCTGCCAGCGATCCGCAAAACCATTGAGCTTATCCAGCAGGAAACCTATCACATTGTTAACGTTTACCGCTCCGCCAGAGGCGCCTGTTATCAGCAGGGTCTGCTTTTTGTCGTTCAACTCAAGCGAAGCCAGGGTCGCCGTTCGCTCGGCGGTATTGAAGCTGTCACGAAGCGGACAGCCGAGAACCCGCACCTTTGATCGGCGAAAATATTTACTGGTTTCGGCAAACTGAACGAAAATCCGCCTGGCAAAACGGCTCAACAATCTGTTAGCTTTGCCGGGAACAGCATCTATATTAATAATTGCCAGAGGAAGATGAAGTTTTCGCCCAACAAGAACGGGCGCAACCGAAACAAAACCACCAACTCCGATAAGTACCCCCCTGCCATTTGTGCTAAGGGTCTCTGCGACGATTCGGCGACTGGCGAAAAATGCCCGCAAAAATCGCGTTAGCTTAATCGGGCAAAAACTGAATGGACACATCGGCAAAGCGACATATTCAAAATCGCTGCCGGCCAGAATTCTCGAATCAATCGGACGCTCACTGCAAAAGAATGTTATTTTCGCGTCAGGGTCAATCTTCATGAGCTTTTCAGCTACCGCGATCCCTGGATAAATATGCCCGCCGGTTCCGCCGCCGGCAAAATAATATCTGTTCATAATCTCCGCTCATCACAACTTTTTGCAATATTAACAAGAACCCCAACAGCCACCGAACCAAGTAACATTCCAGAGCCGCCCGCACTAACAAACGGAAGCGCGATTCCCTTCGTTGGCAAAAGGTGTGTTACAACACCGATATTTATCACCGCCTGCGCGGAAATAGTCAATACTATTCCAAAAGCCAGCAGCTTTCCAAATTTATCTTCACATCGGCACACAACCATAATTCCGAGTACAACAAACGCTACAAATAACAAGATCACGCAGACAGCGCCAATAAATCCGAGTTCTTCAGCGATGATTGCGAAGATAAAATCGGTCGTATCCTCTGGAAGATGCCCATATTTGCTGATTCCCCGTCCCAGCCCTTTTCCCAAAATCCCACCCGTACCTACTGCGATAAGAGCTTGTCGGACTTGGTAACCCGTTGTTTGTGCGACATTCGCATCAGGAATAAAAAAGGCCTTGAGCCGGTTCATACGCGTTTGCGAGAGCGAAACCGCAAAATAAAATGCTGTCGACAGTATTGGTATAGGCGTTAAAAAATGCCACAACCTCGCACCGCCGACAAATATCATCGCAAATGTCAGGACCGACACGAAAAAAGCGGTACCAAAGTCCTCTATCACTATAAGGCCTATTACCACCCCGGCGATGGCACACAACGGCACGAATCGGCTCCAAAACAGCCGGATTTCGTCACCAATCTGCGATATTGCCGCGGCAAGAAAGAAAATCAAAGACCATTTTGCAAATTCTGACACTTGAAAGCTTATTGTTATCGGCCCAAGCGGTATCTGTAACCATCGCCTGGCCTGATTGATCGGATCGGCGAAGAGCAAAACTATAAGGAGCAGTATTATACTAAAACCCACAAGCGACCCAAGCGGACCAATGAACCAGCGACGCAAGCCGGCCCCTTTGAAACGGAGTCGGCGATAATCAAAAAGGCTGACCACATATAAGGTTAAGACCGAGAACAGGAAGAACACTCCCTGTCTAAATTCCGGATAGGCATACATTCGTCGAAAGTCATACTCTCTATCCAGCCTCACACTGGCCGAGGCTACAAAAATGACGCCAAAGCTCATTAAGATGACTACCAAAGCCGATATGAAACTTCCGATCTGTCTATTGCTGAGTTGTTTTTTCACAGATGGCAATTATCGAATATCAGGGCCGAATAATCAATCACAAAAAAAAATGAAACATCTTTACCGGCGAATGTCTGTTGATGCCTCTGCGGCGACAAGTTCGGGATTGCTGTTGTCCACCAATTTGCAAACGTCCAGAAAATCCGCCCAGCCGCTATGAAAAGCCGCTACAACTTTTGGATCAAAATGTCGGTTCGAGTCGGCATCGATCATTGACCGTGCCACTTCGGGCTCGATTGCCATTTTGTAGACTCGGACCGAAGTGAGAGCATCGAAAACGTCTGCCAGGGCGGCGATGCGTGCGGACAAAGGTATGTCATAGGCACAAAGGCCATCCGGGTAACCGCTACCGTCAAATCGCTCGTGGTGACTTCGCGCAACCTCGGCACCCATCTCTAGAAAACCGCCTGAATTTTCATGTTCAGCGGCAGAGTAGATGGCTTCGCACCCTATAATAGTATGCTGCTTAAGAATTTCAAATTCGCTTGTACTCAATCTCCCCGGCTTTAGAAGTATCGCGTCGGGAATTCCTACCTTGCCTATGTCGTGCAGGGGACTTGAGCGATAAAGGTTTTCCATAAATCGGTCGTCAATTTGCTCAGACTGTCCATCTTCAAAGTGCCGAGCTAATATGGCTGAGTATCTTTGCATACGTTCAAGGTGCTGGCCGGTCTCAGGATCTCGTGATTCGGCAAGCCTTGCCAAAGCAAAAACGACCAAATCCCGTGTTTCGACAATTTCGGCCGTTCGCTCATCTACAAGGCTTTCAAGTTTAACGTTCTGCTCGGATATTTGTTTGTGCATCTCTGCCAGTTTTGTAAGAGCATCCTCAAGCCGAATGTGCACCTCTACCTTTGCAAGAAATTCGTCATGATCAAACGGCCTTACCACATAATCGTCCGCTCCGACTTCATAGCCCCTCAGCCGTGACTCTATCGACGATTTGGCAGAAACGAGCATGATCTGTGTGTGTTCGTATTTTGGGTCCGCTTTGAGCCGCTGACAGGTCTCATAGCCGTCAATGCCGGGCATCATAATGTCAAGAAGCACCACATCTGGCGCGAATTTGTTTATTTCCTCGAGACACTGTTGGCCGTTATTAACGGAGGCAAGCTCATATTTATCTTCCAGCAACTCATGGAAAATCTGAATGTTTGTCGGCTGATCATCTACAATTAATATTTTTTTCTTCATATCTGTATCATCCCCTGTTCTTGTCATTGCTTTGCTTTATAGACTTGAACCCTGCAATTCACAGACTGATTCCTGTGACAGTACGGTTTCTGGGGCTACTCCTATGAAAAAATCCTGCAAATCTCTAAAAGCCTCATTTACGCTTTCGACAGCAGCCTTTCGCTCGTTTGCGTCGATCTCTTCATCACAGTCCAACTTTTGAACAGATTGCATTACTGCCCCAATTGTCCTTTGAGTTTTATTGTAAATAGAACCTAAAACATCGTGCTCAAACTTCTGAGCCTCCCTGATGGATTGCATACGCAAATAGACCCGCACTTTTGCCAAAAGTTCATCTGTATCGAACGGTTTAACAATATAATCATCAGCACCTACCTGATACCCCTTAAGTCTGTCCGTTACCACGGCTCTAGCTGAGACCATTATTATTCGTGTATTCATTATAGACGGTGTCATCCTTATTCGCTTGCAAACTTCGTAGCCATCAATGCCAGGCATCATAATATCAAGAAGTATAAGGGCAGGGCGAAAATTCAAAATAACCTCCAGAGCATCCTGACCTGTTGAAACCGTTCTTACTTCATAATTGTCCCCAAGTAATTCTTTAATAATTGCTAAATTTGTGGGGTCATCATCAACAACTAAAATTCGGCTTTGTCTTTTCATTGTGTTTTCCTTTTTTTGACAATTGCTTATTATGAATTTTCCCCGACTCCAACCAATTGCCTCTCCTGAGGATTGGTATATTCAGATTCATTCAGAGGAAGCGCAAGAATAAATGTGGCACCTTCAGCGGTGTTATTTTCAGCCCAGATATATCCGTTATGCGCATTCACAATCTCACGACAAATTGCCAGGCCTAGTCCCGTACCACCGGCTCCGGTTTTTGTTTTGCTCGACTGGATGAATTTTTCGAAAATGGTCTCCAACTCATTTTCAAAGATGCCAACGCCGGAATCACGAACTGAAACCGATACGGATTCGTCTTTTCTGTGAACAGCAATGTCAACCGTTCCATTTTCCGGCGTGAACTTAATAGCATTGCTCAGCAGATTGCGTACTACCTGTTTAATCTTTTCGGGATCGACATTGATGTTACACTCAACGCCGCATTGATTGTACTGAATAGATATATCTTTGTCTGATGCCATTGAATTGAACTCCTCAACTGCCGCAGAAATCAACGGGTTCAGATCGGCCCATTGCAGGTTAATT
>CAZOPG010000182.1:0-4882 GCA_964581585.1 uncultured Planctomycetaceae bacterium
ATAAATGTGCCAATATCTGGCCAGCAAAAATCTGTATTGACTCTCTGCTGTCTTTCGTTGCCTGGCCCAGCTGCTCGGTTGCAGCTGAAAGATCGATGACTTTATTACGGCTTGTGGCAAGTTTGAGCATAGCTGCCGCGGATCGCAAAGCATATTCGTCAGCCAGCTCTTGCGGCCAATCTTCAGATGCAGGCTCTGTAATGGCCTCAGCAAGATTTTGGATTACCAGAGGGGTTTCAATGAAACTTTCCACCGGTCCTGCCAGTCCAATCGCAATTGCCGCACTGTACCTGACGGATTTACTGTCAAAATTCAAAGCAGAAACCAACGGCTGGGTCGTCTGCAATCGGAACATCAAAGATTTTTCACCGGCATTTTTCGCCAGCGCCTCAACAATGTCAAGTGCCACCTTTGCGTCTCCGTCCCTGATCGCTCGGGCCAGTGCCTGATGTAGGTATTTGGCTCCGGACGTGGTGGCATAAGTCATCGCGTCAGCATGACCTTCGCCAAAATATTTCGGCTGAACCAATCCCTTTGCTTCAGCGCTGAAGAATGCGGTAAGCCACAGAGCGATTGCTTTTTCGATATTGGGGTCAGCCCGCAATGCCCATTCACAGGCACGCATTACCATCAGCTCTCCAAAATACTCCTTGCTGGCTTCCTCACGTTTCAGGCGTCTTTGCTCTTTGTCCCAGAACCACACGTTGGCATAATCATAATCGGCCGGAGGCTGCAGCGACTCGGCATGATAATAATACTGTTCGCCCAATTTGAAGAATAGCTCTGCTGCCGAGATTTGAGCCGCCGTCTGGTCTATCTTTGCGATTGCCCCAACGGCAAGCTGACGAAGTTCAGCGGAGGGATCATTTTCCGCGATGTATTTGAGGTCGCCAAGCGACTGAGTGTAACCAATCTCTCCCAACGCTTTGATTATCTCAGCTTTTATTACCAGGTCGTCCATTTGCAGCGCGACGATTAATGGTCTTAAAGAATGTCTGCCGATTTTGTCAAGCGCCGAGGTGATGTTGACAAACTCATCTTCTCTTGACTCATCCGCCATAGCGTCGATCATATATGGTATCGCATATTCGCCGGCATTTTTCAGCCGGGCAATAGCGGTATATTTTCCGCGAACAGTACTGCTGAGCCTTTTTACCTCTTCGACGATAATCTTGGAATCAGTTCGGCGAGCATACCTTCCACGCTCGATTATCTCAAGAATTTGATTTGTTACGCCCTCCAGTTGTCCGCTGGCATTGAGTCTGACCAGCAGCTCGAAGCCGGCCGGATTCTCTTCTGTCAGCCCCAGCAGTTCCAGCGGGTCAGGCTCTGAATCGATTATCTTCTGAGCGTACCCCTGGGCAATTTCAAATCGTCCTATTGCCGAGTAATGCAGGAATTCTCTCCAGTCATCCTCTAAGTTCTGGGCCCAGCCAACTGCGGCAACGCAAAGCAAAACAGTAATTGTCGTAATAAATCTTTTTTTTCTGAGCATTGAATCTCTCCAAGGCAAAAGTTTTAAGAATCTAATTTGACTGTCCATTATAAATTATGCAGCTTAACAGTCAACAAAAAACGCTTTCTCAGGCCAGTAAACAGCCAAATAGACAGATTTTGGCCAGCCTCTGTTCTTTTATCGGCATAATTTGGACGCAGATACCCAAAAAAATTATTTTTTAGCCCTTGACAGATAATCACAAAGTGTTATATTTGTACTATCAATAGTGGTACAATTATCGGGAAATCAAATGCAATTTAGTATTGATAACGCCTCTGCCAGGCCAGTTTACCAGCAGATAATCGATCAGGTAAAGCGTGATATCGCCCTTGGAAAGCTTGTTCAGGGCCAAAAACTCCCAACGGTACGTCAGTTGGCAGGGGAGTTGGTAATAAATCCAAACACCATCGCCAAGGCTTATCGGCAGTTGGAGCAGGAACAGATAATAACCACTCGCCCCGGAGCCGGGACATTCGTGGCCGAGCTTAGCAGCAATCTCAGCAGAATGGTGCGGAAAAAAATTATTGAAGAGCAGCTTGAACTGCTTATTGTCGGAGCGGTGCATATGCAAATCGAAAAAGAAACCCTTGTAAAGTGGTTCAACGAAACACTGGAAAAATTTAAATTAGCAAATCGAGGGAACAAATAATGAGCGATGCAGTAATCAAAATTGACAATCTCGTCAAATATTTTGACGGCCGATGCGTCCTGAACGGAATCAACCTGAAAGTACCAAAAGGCTGTATCTACGGCCTGCTCGGACGTAACGGCATTGGCAAGACAACAATAATTCGTATCCTTCAGGGCCTGGAACAGCCAACCAGGGGGGATACTTATCTGCTGGGAAAACGGTCGGAACAGTTGACCGCAAAAGATCGCGGAAGGATTGGATACGTCGCCGAGGGTCATCATCTTATTCAGAATTACAGGGTAGCCAGGCTGGTTGAACTGTGCAAAAGCCTTTCGTTGAAATGGAACCAGGATTTTTTCGATGAGATTATCCAGATGTTCCGCCTGCCGATGCATCAGAAAGTTAAGCAGCTTTCAACAGGAATGCGGGCACAGCTCAATCTTGCTCTGGGGATGGCAATTGAGCCGGAAGTGCTCATACTCGACGACCCGACGCTCGGCCTGGATACTGTCGCGCGGAGACAGTTTCTTGAACTGGCCATCGATGTTATTCAGCGGGACGGCCGAACAATCCTGTTCAGCTCACATATTCTCAGCGACGTAGAAAGAATCGCCGACCGCATCGGCATCCTTGCCGCAGGGGAGCTTGTGGTGGACTGTGAGCTTGAGGAATTGAAAAAGCGTGTCAAAAAATTGCGAATAATCTTCCCTGAAAAAAGTCCGGAAGATTTGCATCTTACTGAAATAATCCGCCAGCAGAGAAGCCAGCGAGAAATCGTAATAACCGTAGCCAACTTTAACCAGCAGAAACAGGCCGTCATCAACACGTTCGGCCCGCAAAGCTGCACGGAGATACCGATGAGCCTGGAAGATTTGTTCATCGAATGCACAAGAACAGGAGAAAAAAATGTTAGCACTCATTAAAAGAGAAATCGAAGACAATATACTATTCTTCATAATAGCGGCCATTATCGCGATTGTATTTACAGTGATTCCAATCTATTCGGTAATGACATATGAAATGGAGAAACCACCAATCGGAATTCCTATGAGTATGTATGGAATATTCTGGCTCCTTTTCTTGTTTGTGCCGCTTATTTGTACCGCCTTTGGCGCGACGCAGATGTATGCCGACAGGAGCAAGAAGATATCAACGTTCCTCGCAACAATGGCAACAACGCGAAAGCGGATACTGACAGCAAAAATCATAACTGGCCTACTTTGGATTTGTGTCGTTATTGTGCCGCTTGCGGCTGCGGATGCAATTTTGCTGCGTGTTTATCCGTTGATTGTGCCTGCTGATACAAGTCTTCTCGTAAAGCTGTTCATCACACTGTTTCTGATTTGCCTTGCCTGCTATTGTCTTGGCTTACAGATGGGCTGGAACACGAACAAGTTTTTTTCAATTTTGGGCAGCCTTGCTGTTACGCCAATTTTGATGAGCATAATTATTGTCAAGGGCTTTGGAATTGAAACAGCGGCAATATTATTACTGCTGGCAATAGCGTCAACACTGCGAATATGGCAGAAGTTTATGACAACTCCGCTTTAAGGAAATTATCATGAAAAAATCTGGAAATCATATTATCAACGTTCTGGCAGTTAGCTTTTTCTCACTCATACTGCTGAGCGTTTTATTATTCTGGAGCCGCAAATTGGTTCATACCTGGATGTATGAAGAACTCATCGTAGGCAAATACGACGTCTCCATAAAAATCCAACCTTCAGGACTTTTGCCGCAACTCGAAACTGACCCTAACACAGTTACGCCATCATCAGTTTCCGCCTCATTACATGAATGGGAAACCATTGGAAGTTTAGGTATCCTGAGATATTTCACAGAAGAAATGTCCAATGTAAGACGTCATCCCTATCCTCTCAAAACGATGGTTGGAAATAGTTACTACCTGATTACAGGTGATTCAGGGACAAAAGGCATATATTTTAATGAGAATATAAAGAGATTTGTCTATTGCTCGATTACCAAACATAAGGTTTCAGGCAAATGGAAATGGGAAAAGCAAATCCATCTTTATGCCGGCCCGGATGGAGTTTCTTCTGAACCAGACGCTAAGATCGGTAAGTTCAGCAATTCATTTCTTTACAGGTTCCTCAGTAATAAAAGAATAACAATTTATGACAAAGAGCTGCGACGGTTCTTCCAGATAAGCTTCGTAAAAGAAATAGCAACCAAAGGCCCAAAACTTGGAAAAAATTATCAACCGACACAAATGGATATTTTCGGCAAACCCAACATAAACCAGTATTATCTTTCTTGGTCATCGCCTATGAAAAAAGCTGATGTCGGCTCTAAGCTAGTACCTGTCAGAGACGATATTGGCACAAACATATGGAATCTGCACATTGTACTCGATGAATCCGGCTATATTTATGTGCTGAATCCGAATACGCTCCGATTGGGAAAACGGCTTGGTTTTCTGTCCTCAGCCCTGCCATTTGGCGATGGAGCAGCAGCTAAGCCTGACGACCTCTTTGCATATAACATTACGCCGGTAAGTTTGGCCGGGGAGTATGCAGGCCTCGCGGTAGGGACTATTTCCAGAGAGGGCAACGGACTGGACGTTTCTGTCTTTGACCCAAACGGCCGCAAAATCAAACAGAAAGCTACCTTTGCAAATCCAGAAAAACATCCCGGCGGGCCGTTATTGATGGTTGGCAGATTCATTCTGGAAAATCTACAGGCCCCGATTTTAGGAATCACTTCATTTCTTACCGCGTCGAGTTTTGAAGCGG
>CAZOPG010000183.1:0-4874 GCA_964581585.1 uncultured Planctomycetaceae bacterium
TTCCACTGATTCGCCAAGGCGAGATCTAACCTTAATCATCTAAAAAATCCTCTTTATTAATTTTATCAACTACTTTTGTCCAGAAATTAAGAACCCGTCAGTTTATTAGTTTATCGACAATTCCGCAAGCAAAAAATCAGGTAAAAAGATATTTATTTTGGGATATATGGTGCCCGAAATATAGATACTTTTCAGCCTTCCTCAACAAAGCCGTCTCCCTGCCGATGTCATCAATCGACCTTATTTGCCCAAATTTGCGCATTTGAAGGATTTTTCGCACTGTTATCGGGCCCAAACCAGGCACCCGCAAAAGGTCTCCCTCGCAGGCAGAGTTGACTTTAACAGGGAAAAATTCCGGATGTTTTTTTGCCCAGACCTCCTTTGGATCGGTCTCCAAGGGCAATCGGCCATTTTCATCGTACAAAATATCAGATTCTGTAAATCCGTATTTCCTCATAAGAAAATCGACCTGATAAAGCCTGTGCTCACGAACAAAGGGGGCTTGTATACCGTTTTGACAGGTCAAATTAGCTTGTCCGATGCCCTTCTGGTACGCTGAAAAATACACCCTGTTCAAAGCCAGCCTCTTATACAATCCACTGGTGTATTTAACTATCTCGGTATCCGATTCCCCCGCAGCACCTACAATAAATTGCGTGGTCTGATTGACTTTCGCGTATTTGCTCCCTTTTGCCGTCAATCTGCTAATCAACTTGATGGGCTCAATAATATCTGTAATATACTTTTTTCGGCTTGAAAGTTTCGCAAGATTCGCTTCGCCGGGCGTTTCGATATTCAGAGAAACAGCATTGGCCAACGAAATCGCCTTTTCGATAGCAGCATCACTTGAGCCAGGTAGAATTTTTAAATGAATGTAGCCTTTGAATTTATATTTTTTGCGAAGAATTTCCGCCGATGCTGTCAGCCTTTCCATTGTAGAATCCGCCGAGCCAATTACGCCGCTACTCAAGAACAGCCCGAAAACTTCCCGCCGCCGATAATAATCAAGGAACGCTTCGACAATCTCGCTCGGGCCAAGGCTGCATCTTCTAACGTCGTTTTGTGCACGCAGAGGACAATACTTACAATCACTATTACACACATTGGAAATCAGCGTTTTGAACAGCACGCTTTTGCCCCCATTAGGCAGAGTTATCGGATATATCCATTTGCTGCCAGAACCACGCCTTCGACGGTCATCCTTGCTCGTACCGCAGGCGCAGGCAAGGTCATATTGGCCATCTTTGCTTAAAATCTGCAGTTTCTGATGTGCATCAGGTTTTGAAATGATAGCGCCCATTACGACTGTTAAATATAACACAAAAGAAACTCGCCGCAACTGAATAATTTACCCAGGCCAAACGCCGGTAAAGACCTCAACAGCCGGGCCGGTCATATATACGCAGTTGTCGTCTTCACACCAGTTCAGTTCGAGATCGCCGCCCGGCAGGTGTGTCAGAACGTTCCGCTCGGCTCTGCCGGTAAGGACGGCAGCTACACAACAGGCACATGCGCCAGTTCCGCAAGCCAATGTTATCCCGCTGCCTCTTTCCCATGTCCGCATCGTAAATTCACTCGGCGAATTAATCTTAACAAAGTGAGTAGTGACACGCTCCGGAAACAATTCGTGGTTTTCGATAAGGCTTGCAACCTGTTCCACCTCGATATTATCTACATCATCACAAAAGAATACCGCGTGAGGATTACCCATAGACACACAGGTCATAAGCAACGACTGTCCAGACACCTCTATTGGCTCATTAACCACACTTTCACCATCAAGGGCAACTGGAATATCTGCCGGTAACAAAACAGGCTGGCCCATATTGACACAAACTTTTTCTACTTTATCTTCAGCATCTACAGTCAAGCCAAGCATCAACACTCCCCTGCCGGTTTCGATTCGCAGTGATGTCTCGAAAGTTTCCTGTCCGGGTATGGAAAATTGCCCGGCCGCCTGTGCGAGATTATGGTCATAGACATACTTTGCCACGCATCGAATCCCATTGCCGCACATCTGGGCCTCGGAACCATCAGCGTTGAACATTCGCATATGCGCATCGGCAACGTTTGATGGACCGATTAGAATCAGCCCATCAGAGCCGACCCCAAAATGGCGATCGCTCATCACTATGGCCAATTCTGATGGCGAATCAACCTGTTCAGTGAAGCAATTGACATAAATATAGTCATTGCCCAGGCCATGCATTTTTGTAAATTCCATAATTACCTCACAATATACCTGTAGGCATTATAGACTATAGGAATGAAAAAAACAACTATCTTTCGCTCCCCCATTTTTAGCCCCATCGAACACAAGCAGTTATCAGAGCTATTCTTAAGATATACTGAACTCTCTCTTACGCGTATCAAGTTGAGCTTTCAGCCGGGCGACAATCGATGAATGCATCTGTGAGACCCGAGATTCTGACAGATCAAGCGTTACGCCAATTTCCTTCATCGTCATCTCTTCGTAATAATACAAAACCAGAATCAGCCGTTCAGCCCTGCTAAGCCCTTTGTTCAGCAAGTTTTTGAGGTCTAACTTTTGAACTTCGAGCCTTGGATCTTTGCTTTTTTTATCTTCGATTATATCGATCTCACGAATATCTTTATTGCCATCCGAGTCACTGAATTTATTACTCAACGACACAAGCCCGATAGCCGTAGCATCTCGCTGCAGTCTGCTAAAATCACTCCTATTGAGTGCAAGCTCTTTGGCAATTTCCCCATCAGTCGGTAACCGCCCCAGATGAGCCTCAAGTGTTCGCGTCGCATTATTAAGCTGATGTGCACGCGAACGCACAAGTCGCGGAACCCAGTCCATACTGCGAAGTTCGTCAAGAATCGCACCTCTTATTCGCGGCGTACAATACGTCGCAAACTTCACTCCTCTCTCAGGGTCAAACGCATTTATCGCGTCCATCAGGCCAAATATGCCCGCACTGATAAGATCATCGAGCTCTACTTTATCCGGCAGCTTTACATAAATTCGCTCAGCGGTGTACTTAACTATATGCAGATAGTGCTCCATTATCACATTACGAAGCTCTTCTGTTTTTTTTTCGAAAAACTTTTCCCAAACACTCTCTATATCTGCAGACTTTTTTGTTTCCTGCATCGGCCATATCCTCCATGAATCGTCAAATCACTCAATCCTATGTTATATTATAGATTTCTCCGGCTCTCTCATAAGAACCAGTTAACAACTTTCCTGAAAAAACCTTCACTTATTGGCTTCGCCGCTGAGCCTTTGCCAAGTCTGGCAGCCATTGCGACAATCGACGATGTAATCGCAGAGCCAGGGTAGGCAAGCACCACCGGTTCTCTCTTGCGAACTGCATTGCCAACACGCTCGTCTCTGAGCAGCACAGCGCCATAATGAACTTCAACATTCAGAAACCGTTCCGCAACTTCAGCTATCTGGCGGTATATTTTCCTTCCTTCAACCAGAGATTCAGCCATATTCACAACAAGGCTCATTCGGCCTTGGTAATTGTTCAGAAAAAGCACTTTTATCATCGCATAGACATCCGTCATAGCTGTTGGCTCAGGCGTTGTTACCAGCAATGTATGATCAGCGGCCAGACAAAAACTGATGACCGACTTACTAATACCCGCCGCGGTATCAATAACCATCACATCGGAATTTTCGCCGAGGGCTTCCATCTCGTTCAACAGCCTTTGACGCTGAAACTGATCAAGATCCGCAAGCTCTTCCAAACCGGAAACACCACAAACAACCTCAACTCCCGCCGGAGCTTCCTGCACTATCGAATCAATACTCTTCTGTGAATCGACAACATGCCGAATGTTGTATCGGCTATTGATACCCATAACAACGTCAAGATTCGCCAGACCCCAGTCGGCATCAATCAGCATAACTTTTTTGCCTGAAGCCGACAGGCACACCGCAAGATTGGCGGCAATATTAGTCTTGCCGACGCCTCCCTTACCGCTGCTAACCGCCAAAACCATTGTCTTTTGCAGCTCATTTTTCATCGCCTGCTGCAGCTGCATTACCGTTCCCTCTGACATCTGGCCTCCAATTAACTCGTCGTTTGTGCTACACGTTGTTTTTGTTTCAACAATTCAACAGCCACCTTGTTATTAAGTGAGTTTTCGACCAGCTGTTGTTTTTGTTTCTGCAGGTATCGTTCTATATCGATTTCAAAGAGCTTGTGAGCCTGTTCATCAATAATTGTTTCAACCTTAAAATCTCCGCCACGTTCAAACCTGATAGTCTCGCTGTCCGACCATAGCAAACGGTTGTGATTTATGTGTTCTGAAAGTGCGTTGTCCATTAACTCTGCGAACCCTTCGCTGTCCAAACGCCTGGGGGAAAAATCTGATCGATGGATATTGCGAATATTATCTAAGAGGATTCCATGCCGAAGGCGGGTAAACTGGATTATCTTAACGAGTATCTCGTCAATATTGTCTGTAACACATGATGCCGATTCCATTCGCATCGTATCTCCAATGCTATGAGTTAGTCGTTAATTGCCAACTCTTCTCTTATCTGTGTCAGCGTTTTAGTTTTTCTCAGTTCAATAATCTTCGACAGCTTTTCAAAAACCGTCTCGTCATACAAGCGGTGCCCACCCTCCGTCCAAGCTGCCTCACGAATAAGACCCATTATTGTGTAGTTATGAATGGTCTGTCGTGAAAACGGACTATATCGAACAAGCTCACCAATACGATAGAGCTTGGCTGGAACTTTAATGCCTGCGGCAAATTGTTTTTCCAAATTGAATTGTTTTTGAAGCATTCAAAAGCCCAATGTTCTGATTTAATCCAAGGTTTCTTGATAAAATAACTTTTACGTTTTACAAAATGTAAAACACATCCTGCCTTTCATAAAACATTTTTTT
>CAZOPG010000184.1:0-4841 GCA_964581585.1 uncultured Planctomycetaceae bacterium
ACTCAGATTTTTAAGTTCACTGTAGATCTTGTCAACATTTTCCGCGGCAGTGCCTGTTATAAGAAGGTCCTGGAGTTGGGTGGTTCTGACTAGCCCCTGGCCGTACCTGGTTGCGATCTGACCAACTTTGTTCAGGTCATCAGCAGAAATATCGCCGTTTTTCAACCATAGCCGTACAGTTTTCGACTTCTCAGGGAAAGGGTAGGCCGACATAATATCACGGATTTGCGGCGTTTGGTAAGGAAGACCGTCGGCTTTAAGAGTCTGTCTTTCCTGCTGATATAATTTAGTAAATTCTTCAGACCCAACTCTGGCAAGTACGTATCGCAGCCTTGCTTTGTGTTTATTCGTTCTATTCCCATGCTTGTCGAAGAGTCTTTTAATAGCTTCTGCAACTTCAAAAACTTCATCAGCTTTAACGAAATCTTCAATTTTCACAGCAACAGCAGGATTGGAGCCTAATCCGCCAGCAGCATAAACCGAGAAACCTTCAATGCCGTCTTTTATATGTGCGAAGAAACCGAGGTCAGCCACCGATGCGTACGCACAATCATTGTAACAGCAGGAAAAAACTATCTTATATTTTCGAGGCAGATTGAACGAACCTCTGTCCTGCAGGAGATATTCTGCTGTCGCGAGTGAATAAGGTGTTGCGTCAAATTTCTGATGATAACAAACCCCTGCTCTCGGACACGCGGTAACATTACGCACGGTATTCCCACCTCCACCACGGGACGAAAGCCCGACTTCGAGCAATCCTTCCAAAACATCGGGGGTATCTTCGATATTGACTTCATGAATCTGAATATCCTGCCTTGTCGTAACATGAAGGATCCCGTTGCCGAACCTTTTGCTTAACTCAGCGATCCTTTCCAATTGAAAAGGCAGAACCAAACCGGCTCCTATACGAATACGAACCATAAACTTGCCTGTCGTTCTTTGCTCATAAACTCCCATCGGCACCCGATAAGCTCTAAAAGCTATCGGCGAGGTTTGCCCATCAAGAAATTTCTTAACACTACTGCGATAATTTAATGTATCTTCTCTAACCGTTTCTGGTATACGAAGAAGAGGTTCCTTTGCTTTATTCATTCTTGCTTTCCTCAATTTCCACTGGAACTTCATTTACATTATCACCTTCAATAAGAAACCCTTTAATATCAGGCTCCGTGTTTTGTAACGAAACAATAACATATATCACGTCCGGAGTTAACGCAAGGCGGATATCCTCCGCCGAAGGTCTGGCCGGGGTTTCAGGATGGCTGTGATAGATCGCCAGCATTTCAAGGTCGGCCGAACGAATATCCTTAATAACCTTAAACTGTTCTTCCGTGGTCATCGTAAAATGCTCATTGCTTTGGTCAGCATTTCTCATCTCATAAAGTTTTTTAACCTTCCCGTCTTTGCCTGCCAAAATCCCACACGCCTCAATCGGCATCTGGGCTTTAGCCTGCTCAAGCATTTGCTCGAAAATATTATATGGTATATCTAATTGCAGCATTTGCCATCCTTCAAATCACACACCTGTTGTTCTTCGTCCTTAAGTTCAGTTATTTCCGGCTCATCGCCGCACAAAGGGCATTTCGGATTACGATTCAATTTGACCGCACGAAAATCCATTTCGAGCGCATCATACGTCAGCAATGTGCCGGTCAGCAATTTTCCGAGGCCAAGCAGATATTTTACCGCCTCAGTAGCCTGTAGCGTCCCTATGACACCGGGCAGTACTCCCAGCACCCCTGCCTGAGAACATGACGGAGCTACATCAGTTGGTGGGGGAGAATTAAAAATACAACGATAGCAGGTCGTCTTACCCGGCAGGATCGTTATCAATTGGCCATAAAATTTTAATATCCCAGCATGCGAAAACGGTATCTTTTCAAAATAGCAGGCGTCATTGATAAGAAACTTATCGCCGAAATTATCCGTGCAGTCAATTACAAAATCATAGCTTTTGATAATTGCTCTGATATTTTCAGCCATCGCTAACTGGTGGTAAGTCTTAACAGTTACATCGGGGTTTATTGCTCGTATCTTATCGGCGGCGGATTTGACTTTTTCCATACCCACATCACTTGTATGGTGAATTATCTGTCTTTGCAGATTGCTCAGGTCCACCTTATCGCCGTCAATGATACCGATTTTTCCCACCCCGGCAGCCGCTAAATACAAAGCAGCCGGAGAGCCAAGACCACCAGCACCAATGATTAGAACTTTCGAGCGAAGCAGTTTTTCCTGACCAACACCGCCAACTTCTTCCAATATAATGTGTCGGCTGTATCTTTCGATTTGCTGTTCAGTTAATGACATTGCCGCCTCCCATAAAATATAGAAATTCTACTTTGTCACCATCTTTTAGCTGCGTACTCTCAAACTGCGACCTTTTCAAAATTTGCTCATTGACTTCGACAGACACCATATCCGGCATCTTAACATTCTGCTCGACCAAAAGTTCGCTTACAACCGAACCCGCATTAGACTCGATTTTCTGACCATTCACAATAAGTTTCATTTTTTTATCCTCACTAAATTTTCTCAAATGCCTGTTCAAAATCCGCTTTTATATCTTCAAAATCCTCTATGCCAACCGATACCCGTATCATATCCGCCGTCACGCCCATTTTTTGTTTTTCAGCGGCACTGAATTCGTGAAATATCGTAGAAGCGGGGTGTATCACTAAGGTTTTTACATCACCGAGATTTGCCAAATTCCTGGCAAGGCTCAACGAATCAATAAATTTAAATGCCGCCTCTTTTGTGCCCATGCCAAATGTCAGCACTGCCCCACCCTGGCCGTTAAGCAATTTCTGGACTCTGTCATAAAACCTCTTGCCGACAATACCAGGATAATTCACCCATGTTATTTTCGGCTAGTCTTGAAGATATTCTGTCAACTTGCCTGCGTTCTCGCAGTGCCTGCTCATTCTCACCGAAAGTGTTTCCAGTCCCTGAAGCATCAAAAAAGAATTCATCGGTGCAGGACAACCGCCAAGATCACGGTATATCAGATTTCTCAAATGTGAAAGGAAAGCCAATTGCCTGACACGTTCGGATAGTTTTTTGATATCTTCAAAAACCCCTTTTCTCCAATCGTAATTTCCCGTATCTATTATTGCTCCACCGATTGCGGTGCCGTGGCCGTTGATAAACTTCGACGTTGAGTGAATAACAATATCGGCTCCAAATTCGCCCGGCTTAAAAAGGGCAGGCGTAGTAAGGGTGTTGTCAACGACAAGGGGTATATTTGCCTCGCGAGCAATTTGGGCGATAGCTGGTATATCGGGCACATCCATACGAGGGTTGCCGATACTCTCGACGAAAATCAGCTTTGTCTTATTATTGATCGCCTCTGCAAAATTATTCGTATCAGCGGCGTCTACCAGAACCGTTTCCACGCCGAACCGCCCTAATGTATTTTCAAACAGCGAAACAGTTCCACCGAATATACCCGCTGCAGCAACAATCTGCTCCCCGGTTTTGACCAAACCCATTACAACAGAAGCTATAGCGGCCATTCCACTGGAAGTTGCTATGCAGCCGATTCCATCTTCAAGCTGCGTCAATCTCGCCTCAAGAACGGTGGTAGTAGGATTTGCGATACGCGTGTAGATATAGCCCGGCGATTTGCCCTCGAAAACATCCGCAAGTTCCTGTGCGGTTTTATAGGCATAGGAAACCGTCTGATGGATAGGCACCGCAGTGGCCCCGGTTTCTCTATCTACGGCAAAACCGGCATGTATTGCTAATGTCTCGTTTTTCATGATCGATTTCTTTTAAAATTACAAGTAATATTCAATCAGATATTTCTTTGCAGCCAGCAAAGCTTTTATTTTCGCAACCGCATCTTTCAAGTCGTCCAGACCATCCAACTGCAGATCAACGGTGGATTTATTAAAATGGTTATCTCCAACATTAACGACCCTGCAATCATTCGGCTGGTTCAACAAATTAATCATTTCAAGTTCATAATCGTCCAAACCGCTTACCGTTGTGATAAGGATCAGCCCAGCATCGGTAAACAAGTGTGATATTTCTCCCAGCCTTCGCAGATACTCATCCCTGTCGCCGCCCTCATCGATATCAGTATCAATGCCAAGTAAACTATCCGAAAGCCCTAAGTAATAGACACTCCTGCCAGAGTTAAACAAGTCCTCCTCAAGAGCCTTTGCCAAATCCTTTTTCCCAATATCTGCCGGCCCCGATATCAGCACCAAAGTAGAACGCTGGTTATTCCTCTGCTCCCTCATTTGGCCAGTGATACTGCTTCGGTCCCAATTCTTGGCTCGCTGTTCAACACGTTCAGTTATTCTGTTACTAACAACCTGTTGCTTGTCAAGTACAACTCCGCCGCCTACGATTTCATAATTATCAATAATAACAAAACGGCCAGTCTGAGCTATTTCAGAGGAGATGTCAAACGCGATTGGCTTGAGCATTTCCAGAACACACTCGGCCACATCATGTCTTTCGACCTGTTGCCTATTCGAATCAGTTGTCAATTCCGAAGCATCCAAAACCGTTATCACATCCCGCAGCCATACGGCCACCCTGGCACCGGCGATCTTCATCTTGTAACGCTTGTTTTTGATCATCGGCTGAGGGCTCATCCAGAAAATATTCACTTTCAACCTGGCGGCCCCCTTTGTTCCAACAACCATGAATTGCAGGCGATGGCCGTCTCCGGCCTGCTGGTTAATTACATCTTTCAGCGGGTCGCCCTCAAACTTGGCACCCACAGCCATCATAAATGTCAGATGGCTGACAGCACCGTTTTCAAAGCGATATGTAGTATCCTGAATTTTAATTTGAAGCGCAACGCTTCGCTATTTTAATCAGCCCGC
>CAZOPG010000185.1:0-4797 GCA_964581585.1 uncultured Planctomycetaceae bacterium
CAAATCCCTTTGGCCTGTTTTTCCACTTATTCTTTTTGAAATTGATTATTATTTCAGCACATTGGCCCAGACGATCCTGCTCTATCGCCTCTTTTGCTTTCGCAACAACGGCCAGATATTCATTTATTTGTTCTGTCCAGTGGCCGCCAGAAAGTTTCTCGTCAATAACGCAGCTATACCGAAGCTGAGCAATAAAGATATCTATCTTTTCAGCGATTATTTGCTTTTGCTTTTCAGCCAAGGCCCCCTCTTGCCAGTTCTGCGACTGTGCCAACGAAATCGCCCTGTCGTACCACTGGCCACGGTCAATAACACTATCGAGAAAATCCGCCAGGACAGTTATCACTTCAAGAAAGTTGCCCTTGCCAGCTTTAAGATTGCGTCTGTTAAACAGAATCCTTAAACCCTGCTGCAAAGATTCCTGTCCCCAGGCCTGCGAGAGGACTTTTGCTAGAATTTCAGACTGGATAAGCTTTCGTTCATCAGGCTCGATCATGCGAAAAGCAGGGTCAATTCCAAGACGATAAAAATATTTTGTTATCGTGCGTTTGCAGAACGAATGGATTGTACTTATCTCGGCGGCATCGAGCATGAGAAGTTGTCTGCGAAGGTGAGGATTAGCTGCGCCACCGATTTTGTTACGAAGATTCTGAGCAATTCGTGTTTTCATCTCCTCGGCAGCGGCTTCGGTAAAAGTCAGTACGAGAATGTTGGATATATCAGGACAAAGTTTCGCATCGGAAATAAAGCGGATGCACCTCTGTGAAAGTACCGCTGTTTTTCCCGTGCCCGCCGAGGCGGTAACGAGCGTCTCGACAGAGCCGGTCTCAATGGCGGCAAGCTGGCGTTTGGTCCATTTCACGTTATCAACTGCCATCGCTGCCTCCGCTATCAATTATTTGTGATTTGCTGACCGAGCCCAGAACATTATAATCGTTTATCTGCCAGTCGAATCGGCACAGTGCCCTGTACGGACAATTATTACAACTGCTCTGGTAAGGTTTGACCCCAATGTTGCCTTCATATATCTGCTCAGCCAGAAACTTGATTTTAGATTCGGCAAACGACATAAGCTTTTGAAAATCTTCACCCCTGAAAGCGCCGCTGTCTTTATAACGACCATATTGACCGTCACTTTTGCTCATCGTAAAATTATAATAAGGACTTAAGCTTGAAGTCGTTTCGTGGTCAAGATTGCTATAGAATCGGCCGTCAAATATTCCTTTCGCTTTATGCCTGAATTTGTCCGTCTGCAAATCAACCTCACCAAGAGTCGATAACGGCGGATTGATCTGAACGGGCATATTGAAGGCACCGACAATATCCAACGCACCTTTGCCGGCGAAGGTTTGCCCCTGAAGAGCTAACAGATAAATAGGCAGCTGCAGATCGAGTCCATAATACAGTTTTTTCCAATTAATGCTTGTTTCACTCGTTTTATAATCAAAGACGAGCGCAGCGGTTTTGCCGTCAATCTCAGCAATATCAAGTCTGTCGATTTTCCCACGCAGCAAAACTTTTTTGCCGCCCGACAAAGTTATTTCGTAAGCACCGACTTTGCCCCCCATACCGAACGGCATCTCCGCGGCAATTTGTGTAAAACTGCTCGCCTTTGCCATCTGCGACAGAGCAGTTATAAGGTCCTGCAAAACTTCACAGGCCGAATCAATTATATAGCTGTTGTGTCTGCCTCGTTGGCAAAAATTTTGTATGAAGGCATCCTTGCCGATAAAAGCGGTAACAGCTTTATCCAGATACCTCACAAGCTGTTCAGGCAAAGCCGAAGCAAAGCTGGTATTGTTGGATTGCAGAACAGCAAAGAGTTCTTCCAGCAGGCCATGATAAAATTTACCGAGATCGAGCATTTCAAAAGTGAACAATTTGCGTTCTTTGACTTTCAGATTATAACGGGCAAAATATTTATATGGACAGGCGGCAAAGGCTGAAAGCTGTGTTGCCGAACAATGCAAAGTTTCAGCTAAATATAATTTGATAAAGTCGTTTTCGAGCCTGGCATCGTTGCTATAGTTCACGGCTGAATCAATAAATTCCGCGGTCTTTACCAAGCAAGGTTCTCCTCGCATTTGCCCAAGCAGGAACTGAAGTCTGTCTGTACTGCCGGGCTGGGCGCAAAGCAAATCAGCTAATTCCGCATAGCTGTAAGCACCGGACAAATCAGTATCGGAATAGTCAGAGCAAAACATCTCAAATTTGAGGTCTGTAAAAAGCCCCTGAAGTTCAGTGAGAAATTGTGACGGCACCAAAGATGTGCCCCTGTCGTCGGCTAACGGATATGTAATATAGAGGTATTGAGCCGGACGTGTAAAAGCAATATAGGCTAAGTATTGACGCTTGGAGAGCTGTTGTGAGGATGTTTCGGCAAGGATAAAATTCTGGTGCGCCGCGACCGTGCGGTCTTCATCGGTTAAAATACTCTCTGATGAAATCGGGACAGGAAATTGCCGTTGCGATGCGCCTATTAAAAAAACCGCCTTCAAATCGGGATGTCGGCTGCGCTCAATTGAGCCTATAAGCACCTCGTCAAGACTTGGGGGAATAATCGCAAGAGTAAGACGCAAAAGAGCGTTATTAATTATAGAAGAATAATCGGCAACTGGCATCGATAGGTCCGAGAAAATTTCGACAAGCTCATCGAATGTTTTTGTCAGGTTATCCCAAAGCTGGCTGAGCCGGCGGGCATATTCCAGATTATTTCGCTCAAGCCCCTGCTCTGTCAGAAGATCAAGCTTTTTGCGGATTTGAAGATTCTCAAGAAAATCAAAAATCACATCTCTAAAAATCTCAGCAGTTATGGTCTCAGCATCATTTAGCTCTCTTCTTAGCGACAGTAGATGAACAAGAGCTTTTTGGCGTATGCTGTTTATTTGCTGCTCATCGAAATCAGTATTGCCTGGGCCCGCAAACTGCCAATCTTTGCTGTCTGTCCAATCGTTCGAATCAATTCCAAATGCAATACAGTAATTTTCCAGCAGATCAACCTGGTATCTATCTATTTCGACAAGATCGCTTTTTAAGCAGCTGAAGATGTCCACATTTAAAATATCGCCAACCGCCACGGCAAGAGCAGAGCCAAGAAGTTCAACAACCGGGCACTGCTGCAGCGATTTTCGACGGTCAATAAAGAAAGGTATGTTATAATCTGTAAGTACCGCTTCGAGATAATGCTGATAATCTTCGATATCGGAAGCTACGATTGCAATATCTCTGAAACGGAATTTTTTATTCCTAACAAGATCGTGAATCTGACGAGCTACATAGTTTGCTTCGCCACGGGCATTGGCAGCGGAGATGATCCTTATATTTTCGCCAGCCTTTATTTTTGCTTTATCGCCGAGGTTGAAAATATTTTGTTCAATATGTGCCAGCCCGGCCGCGGCAGAGAAACGCAAAGGCTCCTCAAGTATGATCGGCTCAGATATCGGCAATTTGCAGCGACGTATCAGCTCGACGAGTTCTTTATAGGTTTTTTCTGTCAGACAGAACAAGCTTGTCGGATCAGGTTCATCGGTCTCTGGGTAATCTATATTTAGTGCTGTGGGGTCAAGGCACAACGCTATTTTTGACTCAGAAACGGTTTTCAACAGTTCGGCAAGTATCTGAAGTTCCTGGGTTGTAAAGCTGGCGTAACCGTCAACCCATAAATTTGCTCCCCTAATGAAATCAGAGTCAGCGATTCTCTTTCGTACCAAGCTAAGCTGAGCATCTGGATTAGTAAATTTTGGCTCGATAAATTTTAAGTATTCCTGGAAAATAAGCCTTATGTCGGCAAATTTAAGTTTGGTCGATTCAGAGGATTTATCTTTTTCGAGACCTTTGATGAGTTCGTCAATATCTCCGGGACTTTGGCAATAGCGATGCAGTTCGATAATCGTTTTTGTCAGCTCCCCTGCCAGTCCCGGCTGCACCGCCGAGGAACCAAAGACAGAAAGTCTATCAGCATTTTGCCTCAGTATTCGGTGGACTATCATCTCCTGACCAATTGGCGAAATTTGTTTGGCAGCTATGTTCTTGCTATGCAACAGATATGCCAGTCTTTCAAAGGAAAGAACGTTTAATCTATTGTAGCCTGCAATTCTATCGTCGTTCAGGATGGCTTTTTCAGCCTGGTACGTCGCCTGAGCAGGAACAAGCAAGAGCAGCGATTGATCAGAATCTTCCAGCAGACAATCAACAATCTCCCCGAAACAATGACGGGTTTTACCAAAGCCGCTTCTGCCAAAAATAAACTGAATAGCCATAGTCAAAATCTAAAAAAGTTATTGTTAGTTAGAAACGCAGCGGCTCGATATGAATTGTAATGTTGATCGGATGTACAATTTGCTCATGCAACTTTTTCTCCAATCTTTCTGAAACTGCGTGCGCTTCGGTTATGCTTAAATCAGGATCAACGAGAATATGCATATCGAGAAACATCTCTCTGCCAATGACCCTCGTACGCATTTTGTGCCATTTACGAATTTGATTCTGTGAGGCAATTATTTTTTCAATTTGCCGGCTTGTATCAGAATCAACTGCCTGGGCCGTAAGCTGGCTGAAACTATCTCCGATGATCCTGACAGCAACCAATATAATCATCAAGCCAATGATAGTTGTGGCAATCTGGTCGGCGTAAACAAATCCAAACTTGTGGGCTATAACCGCCAGGATAACCGCCAGAGAACTCAGGGAATCCGTGCGATGGTGCCACGCGTTGGCATAAAGCATTGAGCTTTGCAGTTTGATTGCTGCCCTTTTTGTTATATAATAAAGGATTTCTTTGACAACAACTGAAAGAAC
>CAZOPG010000186.1:0-4765 GCA_964581585.1 uncultured Planctomycetaceae bacterium
CGTTCTTTATGATCTCTTCCTGCACAACCCAACTGCTCCTGAGGTCGTAAACAATGGCGGACTTCGGCGCCTTTTCCATAAAATAAGGCACCATCAGAGCGGTCAGGATATCACAGCCGATCGTCTGGCAGTTTTCGTCAATCATTACAAGCCTGTCGGCGTCGCCGTCAAAGCAGACACCCAAATCAGCGTCATTTTCTTTTATACCGGCTTTGAGCTCTGTTAGATTATCTTCAATCAGCGGATTTGGTTCATGCTTAAAGGTTCCGTTATGCCTGAAATTCTTTTTGATAATTTCAATACCGATATCACCAAAGATAGCTGGGACCATTTTTCCAGCCATTCCATTAGAGGCGTCAATAACAATTTTCAGAGGCTTGACATTAGGGTTGAGAAATTTAAGTACATGCCTTTTGTATTCTTCGGTCAGGTCATAGTTTTCGACCGAGCCAGTTGAGATGCCTCTTGTATGCAGAAGTGCGGTAGCGATATGCTTAATTTCTTTCAGTCCCGTATCAACTCCAACCGGTTTTGCGTCCAGGCCTGATATTTTGAAGCCGTTATATTTAGCCGGGTTGTGTGAGGCGGTTACCTGTACGCCGCCGCAGGTTCCAAGGTGATTAATGGCAAAATACATTTGCGGCGTGTCTATCATGCCGATATCTATCACATTCGCACCGGCCGCATTCATGCCTGCCGACAGTGCCTTAGAGATTGATTCGCTGTGCGTTCTCATATCTCTGCCGATGCACAGGCTCTGACAATTGGCCTGGCCCCGCTCATAGCCTCTCAGCAGGGAACGCAGAAATGTGGCCGCGGCATTGCCTATCTTCCAGGCATCCTCCTCATCCAGTTGGTCAGGATAAACTCCGCGAATATCGTATGCTTTGAAAATTGTTGGATCCATCGATTCTATCTCCTGTGCATATATCCCATTTTCCTGATTTTATAGAGCTTTGTGCCGTTCGTCAAATCTAAAATCATCTATCCCTCGACATTATATCAACTTTCCAGTAAACTATCCAGGCTATGAACAAGGACCTGAAAAATAAAACGCTTGATGAGTTGCGTATAATAGTTGCTGATTTTGGTCAGAAACCGTATCTGGCTAAGTATATCTTCAACTTTATCCACCAAAAAAACACCAGCAGTATTGACGATATAAGCACTCTGCCAAAGAATTTCAGAACTGAATTAGCTGAGGCTGGTTATTATATATCACAGCTTAAGACGGTTGAAAAGCTCATCGACCCTGACGGTACAGCCAAATATCTCTTTGAACTGAGTGATGGCGGCAAAATAGAGGCGGTATTGCTTGAAGACAAGGGAAGAAAAACCGTTTGTATCTCCTGCCAGGTCGGCTGCCGACTGGGCTGTGTGTTCTGCGCGACCGGATACATCAAATTCGAGCGTAATTTAACTGCCGGCGAAATTGCCGACCAGGTTCTGGTGGCAAGCAAAGATTACGGCAAAATCAATAACGTTGTCTTTATGGGGATGGGTGAGCCGTTAGACAATTATGATGAAGTAATCAAAGCGGTGAGAATTTTGGGCGATCAGGCCGGTATGAATATAGGAATACGCAAACAGACTATTTCCACCTGCGGAATCACGCCGGGCATTGCCAAACTTGCTGATGAGGAAATCTTTCCCCGCCTGGCGGTGTCGCTGCACGCTGTAAACGATACACTCCGCAAAAGCATTATGCCGATAGCTAATAAATATCCGCTGGCCGATTTGATAAAGCAGCTGCGCAAATACAAAGAGAAAACGAGCCGGCGTGTTACGCTTGAATATTGTATGATAAAAGGCCTAAACGACAACAAAGCAGCCGCGGCTAAACTCATCGAGCTTTTGGCGGGTTTGCCGGTGCATATCAACCTTATCGAATACAATCCGCATCCAGGCTGTGATTTTAAGTCCAGCGAGCCTGCGACTATCAGAGAGTTTAGAGATGTTCTTATGAAGGCAGGGATTGAGACGATTATCAGGTTCCGTCGCGGCAGCAGCATCAAGGCAGCTTGCGGCCAACTCGGCGCGGAGAGAATTGAAAAGCAATAAAAAATGGAGCAGCGATGACACAAACGAATAATTTACCAAAAGGCGTGATCTTTGATATGGACGGTGTACTGCTTGATTCAGAGCCTTTCATAATAAAAGCGGCAATGCAGATGTTTGCAGAGCATGGTCTTGAAGTTCAGCCAGAAGATTTTCATCCATTCACAGGGACAGGCGAAGACCGTTTTCTTGGCGGCGTTGCGGAAAAGTACAATTTTGATTTTGACATCGCCCGTGACAAGACCCGCACATACGATATCTATCTTGATATAATCAAGGGAAATTTGCAGCCGTTAGCAGGCGTCGGCGAGTTTATAAAATTCTGCAAAGATAATGGCAAAAAAATCGCTGTCGCCTCAAGTGCTGACATGCGTAAGGTTAAAGGCAACCTTGAGCAGATACAGATTCCTCCGGAAACATTTGATGCTGTTCTTGCTGGCGATGATGTTGAGCACAAAAAGCCTTCGCCTGACATATTTATTCTTGCCGCTGAAAGAATTGGCCTTTTGCCGGAACAATGCCTCGTTGTCGAAGACGCGCCCTCCGGCATACAGGCTGGAAAGGCAGCGGGGTCAAAGTGTCTGGCAATTACCTCCAGCTTCAGCGTTGAATTGCTAAAAGCCGCTGATTGGTTTGCCGCTGACCTGAGCGAAGTACCCGATAAGGCGATTAGCTGGTGATAGCGGCAGGACGCAATGAATCGCACTAATTTCCAAATCCAAAGCGGTGCGAAATACCGCACCCTGCCTTTCTACCACTCAGCGTCGCCATCCTCCTGCGAGCCATGAAACCATCTGTCCTTAGACGCGGGCACCATCAAAGCTACAGTACTCCGTTTCATCGCACATTTCTTTAATAGATCTCCATGTCTTGTCATCAATAGCGTCCAGTGCTATCGGATAGAGAATATTATCTTCCTGGAAAATATGTTCGCGCATCATCGGCACCAGAAACAATACAAGAGCATTTAGCTGCAGCTTAAACTCTTCAAAGTTCAAAGCACCAAGGCAGTAAACCAACTGTGCAAGATTCTCGATAGCGGAGATGATCCTGCAATGGACCTTTTGCATTGTCCTGCAAAGTGCGTAGCAGGATTGATCTTTAAGAGCAGGAAATATCATGTTGTCTTCTCGCTGATGGTGGACATCCATAGAATATAAATGCCGGGCGATATGACAGAGTTTGCGATATTCGCTACAGTATTTTCCCATTTCCGACATCTCCTGAATCTTTTCGTTGACATCTTTCAAATCAGCGAGAAAGCACTCAAACATTTCATGTTCAGCCAGGATCGTCCTAATAATATGGCTGCCCGGCAGATTGGCCCGCAGCAGCGCGAACTGATCACCGAGTATGGACGCGAAAGCATAGACAAGACTGCGAAGTTGGTCAAAGGAAATGCCTGACTCGATAAGATACTTCTCGGCAGCTGTAACATCACTGAGCCTTACCGTCGCCAACAGCTCCCGGGCTTCATAACGGACTTTCATCGGGTCTTCGCCTTGTTGAACACGCTTTAGTATCTGAGCTAATTGCAGTGACTTTTCCACGTTGTTCCTCCTTGAATAAAAGTCTAAGCAACTTGCCGACAGAGCCGACAACCTTAATTGGACGGTAAACAAAATACCAAGGCGCCTTATAGATTAGTACGAAAATGGTTCAACATGGAGCGAAAAAAAACAGAATATTTTTTATTGTTAATATAGTGAATTTGTGTTGCGGGACAAAAAAAGGGCTGTGAATATTCACAGCCCTTGAATTTTAAATGGAAATCACCTTATCTGCGTTTTCTAAGCAGCAGTCCGCCAAGGCCAAGCAGCAGCATTGTCCCCGGCTCTGGAACAGGATTTTGAGTCAGGCAAAAACCAAAAGTGCCTTCCCCTGTGTAGTCCACATTTATATCGAAATCCAGGGTAACGGTCTGGCCAATTGCTACCGTGCCGTTATAGAAGTTGATTGAAAGCGTAGATAAACTGTAGCTATTGTAGATGTCGCTGTCTGTGTTGCCAAGTTCCACAAAAGTCGCTCCGCCGTTTCCGTCAAGCGTCAGTCCATAAGAGGTCCAGGCGTAAGCTGTGTCATTTGTAACGGTTTTTGTGATATGAAATGCGGGATCCTCGTCAATGTAGTAACTGGCATTGACCTGGTCGGAGCCGATGGCGTACATTGTCTCTGTAAGAGATAATTCATAGCTCAGGCTACCGGTCAAATCTTCAGTCAGCCCATTAAGAACATCTGTGTCGTTACCGAACCCGCCGACAGGCTCACTGCTCCCATTATAGCCGAGGAAACTCCAGGTATGTTCATTATCATCGGGAAAATTACAGTCGAAATTTATAAAACCGGCAAAAGCTGAACTACTAACAGTGAGAAAAACCGCAATCGCAAGAAATGCACTTAACTTCTTCATCCGTATTTCCTCCAAACTTCTACTCTTGAAACTCAACTAACCTAACGTCAATACAATTATACAGCATTATTGCATTTAAAGTCAAGAAAAAAATCTGAAGATTAATAAATATTTTGCTTAAAATGTGAATCATATCAACAACGGAAAAAGAGGTGGGTTAACTTCTTAAAGGTTCTGTATTTATATAATAAATGAAAAAATTCAGTGTTTTTTTTGAAAAAAAGCTTGTTTTGTTTTAGTTTCAGGGTAAAATATATACATAGTTAGGTGTTTATATAACTAAAATCGGGGTCAAAG
>CAZOPG010000187.1:0-4754 GCA_964581585.1 uncultured Planctomycetaceae bacterium
GGCCTGTCATGGCCTGCTGGGCATTTATGAAAAGGTTTAGAATGACCTGCTTTAGCGTGTCAAGATCGACTCTACAAATCAACGGGGCCTCGTACAGGCTTGGGCGAATTACAATCAAATGGCTGTGTGCCTGTGGAGCATAAAAATCGATCATGTCGTTGATAAGTTCATTTATGTCAGTTTCGATAATTCGCAATTCCGGCTTTCCAATGTAGCGGAGAAAGTTCTCGAGTATCTGCTCAACTCTATCGGTTTCTTTTTGGACCACTGCGATTTTTTTCAGCGCCCTTGCCGACTTTTGGTCGTTGCCGTCAATGTCCTCACTGATAAGTTTGAGATTGACTTTTATTGTTGAGAGGGGGTTTTTGATCTCGTGCGCAAGGTGGCCGGTGAGCTTACTCAGTTCCTCAATCTCAGAGGCTCTTCTGTGATGAATTTGATCTTCCTGCACAGTTTGTTTCTCTTTTTCGGACAACACATACCCCTACTACAATAAAATAAGCAAAAATCAACAGTAATGGCTATTATAAGACACAGACTCCAATTGTCAACAATTCTCAGTTAATGAGAATTATTTGAGGGTAACATGTACCCCGCCATAGTAATGGCGGGGTTAAGGGCTAAACTTTGTTTGAATTGTTGTTGTTATTGCGAGCGGGTTTAGCGGGCCTTTCGTACTTGCCGAAAATCATTCTGCCGGCTGAGGTCTGCAATGCACTGGTTACTGTAATCAGTGCCAGTTCTCCAATTTTCCTGCGTCCTTCCTCTATGACAACCATCGTGCCGTCATCGAGATAAGCGATTCCCTGTTCCTGACCTTCGCCTGCCTTTACAATCTTGACCTCCATGGGTTCGCCCGGCAGAACGATCGCTTTCATGGCGTTGGCCAGGTCGTTGATATTTACGACATCCACATCGCGAAGCCGTGCAACTTTGTTCAGATTGTAATCGTTTGTAACGAGTTTGCCATCACAGTTTTTTGAAAATGCTACCAATTTCTGGTCAACTTCAGTATTTTCGCTTACGCCAGGTGGAGGGGTGTCGTCAATTATTACCTCAAGTGCAGCATTTTCCTGCATTTTATGAAGTACATCCAGGCCCCTTCTGCCGCGGACACGCCTCAACTTGTCCGCTGAATCGGCAATCAGCTGCAACTCATTCAAAACAAACTTGGGGATAATTAACGGCGAATCAAATAACTTAATGTGGCAGATGTCAGCGATACGGCCGTCAATGATAACGGAGGTGTCCAGCACGAGGGGACGAATGCCCTTGGTCTGTCGTGAAAACTCTACATAGGGAATCACGAACCGAATATCGTCTTTTGTTCGCATGACAAAACTTATCGCTAAATAGCAAACACAGATTCCTATCAGCCACTTGTTCATATTCAGCGCGTTCTCGGACAAGCCAAGTTTGAAAACTTCGTTGATCATGTCAAAGACCAAAGATAAAGCCCAGCTTAAAATGATGCCAACAATCAATCCGAAAAAGATGCCAGCAAATGCTCCCAAAGATTTTTTTGGTACCAACCAATCGAAGAGCAACACAATAATCGCAAAGCCCAATCCCCCAATAAAAATAACGAAAACATCGTCACTGAGGCCGACTAAATCGCCGTCAGGATCTGAAGATTCCTCGCTGATGGTGGTAATGCCCGCATAGAGTACAGCGGCAATTGTAATAAAAAATAAAAATCGAACGAAATTCAATAACATGACAAACTCCCTTAAAAAAGATATAAAATTATAATTTGAGAATAATAATTAAATACAGGGCTGAAAATCAGCACCTTTTAACCTAACTTAATATGGCAAAGCACGGATAAAGCCCAAGCCAAATCCTTCTTTGATACAACTTTCGTGTTATACTTTTCATTTATCGGTATAAGATGTACACCATCATCAGTTGTTCTGATGATTTTGCATGTAACTCCTATTTGATTGGTCAGACAAACAACAGCAATCTGTCCCTGAGCAGCTGGAACCGACGGACTAAGTATGACCACATCTCCATCATTTATTCTCGGCAACATACTGTCTCCGTCGATTTGCAATGCAAAACAGTCCGGAAAAAGCCTGTGTATTTCCTCATTTTCGACAAACTGGACGATCTGATCGTCCTGCGTGGGATTAATCTGTATCAAATTCGCCTGCTGAGCATCCATAGATTTCAACATGTGCTTGGCCTGGAAATCCACAGACATTTGGCCGATGTGTGAATCCATAACGGCGGTATTAGCGTGCTTTTCTATCAGGCTCTGGAGTCTGGTAACCATCTCTTTTGAATCGGATAGATCGGTCTGGTCCCAGAGATGTGCCATGCCGGCGGCGGTTCGGCCAAGTATTGGTATCCAGCTTGATTTGGTGGATTTCTGGTCGGAATTTTGGGCGGTATGATTGGATTCGGCAACGGTTTTTTCGTTTAGAAGCTCAATAAAAGCCTTTATTGCGTCAACGGAGGCGGGATTGCTCTGCAAAAATGATGTTAGCTGGCTGGCCAATTTGGGATATTGCTGCAAAAAGGCATCGGCTCTTGGCGAAGTTCCGGTGAGGAGCCAATATAAATCAACTCCAGTAATTTCAGCTATTTTCAGCAGAATTGGAACGGGCGGCAGTCTGTTCTGCTCGTAATAGCTGTAGGTAGAAGGACTTAGGCCAATAGCTTGGGCAAACTTGCTTTTTCCTCTAGGGCCGGCGATATCGGTGCGAAGCTTTACTATTCTCTGAATCACCGCTTTTTCGTTAAATTCTGCCATAGACATTCGTTTGTGCGAAACAAAGATTAAAGTTTCTACGCAAGTGCGACGATATTGTAATATGCATGTTTAGTTCGGATTTTTGATTCATAAAGTTTATATCAAATTGTCGGCATAGTCAAACAGAAAGGTGAAAAATGGCAGCGACTCCGAAAAAGAAGCGGATAATACAGAAAAGCGGCAAAACGAAAATAAATCGCGGATGCGTAAAAACTGAAGAATATATTCAGCAATTGCTGTATTTGAATGATATACAGAGGGCGGTTATAGGGAGTTTGCAAAAAAAACTTCTTGGATGAAGCACTAATAGCAAGCCTCTGAAAAACTACTTTGTTGTCAAGAAATCCTGCCTTTAAGGCCTTATAAAACAGGTTGTTTTTAGAGAAAACCGAGTTATTCAGAGGCCTCAATAGCAAATCAAGTCAATTGGCTGGTATTTTTTATGGAAAAATCAACCCCCCGAATAAATCGGGGGGCTAACGGAAAGTGGCATAAGAAACAAAGATGAGGCCCAAGAAATTGAAAGATTGTATTATTGTATTGTGGTCTGGTGAAAATGGGATAGTTTTCTTTAGCGGGAGAAACTAATTCATTAAGCCGGGGCTTCTGCGGGTCGATATATTTGGATAGATTGTCAGTCTGCTTTTATGTAGAGATAGTTTAATGCTTAAGAGAATTTGGAAAAAGATCGATACGTGGAAGATAAAACTCTTCGTAGTCAAATGGTATCCCACCAATTGCAGTTGTGTAAAATCAACGATGAACAGTACAACTCCTGGGCAGATGCCACCATTGATGGTGCGCAAAGCCGCCTGGCGCCGCTAAGCGACCATACACACCCTCCTACCGTTAAGAAGATTGTGCATTTTCCGGTGATTTTGTTCCTTTGTACAGCTCATATTTCAGTAATCGGCATTCTATTTTGCCGTTGAAAAATATCATACGAGCGGATGTTTTCAGACCGATTTTGCCCGCTAACTGTTTGCTGCCTGTAAATATATAGCCTGTATAGCCGGTGCATTTCTGTTTTAGAAAGTCGCCTATGCGTTTGTAGTCTTTTTCTAGTTGTTCTTCGTCGCCCAGACGCAGGCCATATTCAGGATTCATCAGCACAATTCCATCCCCTTCCGGGATTGTGGTATCGGTGAAATCACAAACGTTAAATTCTATTAAATCTTCAACACCGGCAGTTTTGGCATTTTGTTTGGCGGCGACGATGGCTCGGGAATCCATATCGGTTGCGATGATACGTTTCTCAGGCCGAGCTTTGTGTATTTCTTTGCGTCTTTCTTCTCGTATTTTTTTCCATATCTGCTCATCAAAAACACTCAGATGTCTAAAGGCGAAATTGCTTCGCAGGGCCCCTGCCGGGGTGTTTTTCGCTATGAGAGCGGCCTCGATAGCAAGTGTGCCGCTACCACACATCGGCAGAACTATGTCCTGGGTTCCATCGTAGCCTGTGGCCATGATAAGGCCGGCAGCCAGAGATTCCCGTAATGGTGCTTTGTGCGGCATCTTGCGATAGTTGCGGTCTGAAAGTTTCACGCCTGAAGTGTTAATATATATCCATGCGTTATCGTCTTTCCAGAAAAGATTGACAACGACGCCGTTTCTTTCGCGTCCGCTGTTGGGCCTAGCTCCGGTTTTCTTCTCTATGCGGTCAACAATCGCATCCTTAACTTTCAGGCTCGGATACATGCTGTTGTCGATCGAGAAAGTATCTACACGCGAAAGTACACATAGATATTCCTGCGGGGTGATCATTTTTTCCCAAGGGAGTTTGTTAATCTGTTTATAGAGCGATTCGCTGCTGCCGCAACGAAACTCCTTTAGAAGATATAGCACATTGTAAGCAGTCCGCAGGCAGAGGTTGAGCTTCATGCAGTCGATGAAGGAACCTTTGGTTGTAATGCCGCCTGGGTGGACATTGAGAATCTCGAAGCCCAGGGTCTCAAGTTCATTTTGCAGATAATCCTTCAGGCCGGGGCCACAGGTT
>CAZOPG010000188.1:0-4739 GCA_964581585.1 uncultured Planctomycetaceae bacterium
CGCGGATATATCTGCTTATCGTGAAACCGAGACCGGCTTAGGTAATGAGCTTGACGGTTCCGGTTCCCTGGTGAATTTAACATCTTCGTTTGGTACCGGCTGGTTTGGCGGTAGCGTTACTACGGTGGGCTGGGCTGGCGGTACTGGCGGTCTGTTGGACATAGACACCACCCTGCCAATAACTCCGGGATTCGGCAGCTATGGGGAGGATTATTCCACCCAAAACAGTATCGTTACCCTGGTAGTTCCTGAGCCAACAACGATATGCCTGTTAGGATCAGGATTGGTCCTGCTCTTGAGGAAAAGAAGAAAGGTTTAAGACCCCACCCGTACCCGTGTGGATTATTTCAGGAAGGGTTCGGGTAATACATAAAATAAGACTATACAGGTAGGTAAGGGATGGATGGAATGTTTAATCTAAAAATAAATATTGTGCTTTTGTTAGTTGCGGTCGCGGTAGTTACCGGATGGACGGGTCATCTGCCGATCGCTGCTGCTGCTTCACCAACCGAAAATGACGTTAATCTTGTCGCAACCTGGTTGTATGACACTCAGGACCAGAGTAGCGGAAGCCTGTCTGAGGGCTCCTGGTCACCCTATGGTGACTATACCGGCTCTATGGTCATAGGTCTTGTTGAAGCATATCGGCGTACGTGCAATAACGATTTTAAAGCATCCGCTCTACTTGGCGGGGACTTTATTTTAGCTCAGAATAGTAGCCCTCCTCTCGTTTTCCTTGGATATGGTGATGACGCCCTTGCCTTCGCAAGGCTAAGTTCAATATCAGACAACCCTCTCGATAATCAGTGGCGATCAGATCTTGCCACTTTCTATCAATTCGTAAAAGACAGTGTTCAGGCTCCACCATCCGGTTACGGAAGTACAACGGGGTTTATCTCCCATTTCTATGCCGGTACGGAACCTTCTACCGCCGTGTTTTATCTGGCCCATCATGCGGTCGCAGCCTACTATGTCAATGCCTGGGACAAGGAAGTATGGCGCAATGCCGTTATAGCATTTTTATCCCAGGTTGATGATGATGTCGCAGATTATCCGGTATTGGCACTTGGGGTAGCAACTTGGGCCCTTGCCAAGACAGGGCCGCTCAGCGATACAAATGTTAAACTGCCGGGTCTCGGGGAAGAAATATGGGATGGAGTAGAACTTTCCGACCTGCCGGACCTGCTCCTGTCGCACCAGAAATCCAGCGATCCTAATGCCGGCTCTTTCTTCTGGAGATTTGACCATACAAATAGCGTAGGTGGGGTCGGGACAGATGATACTCACGGATATACTGAAGATAATATTTTTGGTGTTCTCGGGCTTGCAGCAGCGTTAAAGGCTGATCCTGACCGCTCAAATGCCGCACAAATTGCTGACGGCATCGCAGCGACAAAATCACTGTTGCCGCGTGCAATTGACCCAGATGGTTCGGTGTGGGGACATCTGTGGGCAGGCAGTCGTAAACGTCCGTTTTATGGCGGTAGATTGCTGACGGCGTTTAGCGGCATTACGGTTGATGGTGATAATGATATGGATGGTGTTATTAATATGGTGGACTATGCCATCTTTGCTCAATACTTGAATAATGAGTGCGGGTGCATAGGAGATCATAACGAGGATGGAATCGTTAACCTTGACGACCTTGTTATGGGCCTGGCGGAGAACTGGCTCAGTGGCGCAACACCATAATGAAAGGAACTAATGGCTTTTCTGTGAGATGATTAGCCAGGAGAAAATACTATGACAGTTATTACAAAAATGAAGACAAGAAAATTATCATTGTTATTAATAAGCCTACTGGCGTTCGCCGGCTTCGGATTGATCGCTGGCTATACCTTCGCTGCTGACGAGCCTTTGCCAGTAACTGATGGGGATGTCCTTCTGAACCCATTTACTCTGACTATTTATCAACCTCAAAATCTCTCATCCGCAACAGATGACAGTACCGCCGATGCATTGTCGCCTGCGACGGAATTCTATGGGGCGATGATGGCAACAACAAGCGACCCCATAACAGCAAGAAGTCCCGTGCCGATCGCCACTCTGCGTCCGTGGGTAATGGTACCTTACAGGCCGCCTCTTCGCAGTCCATTCCTGCCTTGGTAATTCAGCAAATGCCTGTTCACTACAAGCTAAGATAAGAATTATTGCGCACATTTTACACGCCCGCAGACTGACCTCTAAAATACATTTAACCCGCTTGCCACAGTTCGTTAAGATAGAAAACTGCTGCGGGGAACGGATTTGAGTCCATCACCTTCATATTTTTAAATCCTTTTTTTTGAGAAAATATTGTGTGACGCTCGCATATCATCGCTGAAACCGGGGCTTTTTATAAGTAGAACTACTTAGTTTTTGGCAATTTATAAGTAGAAATACGTAGTTTTCTGTTTAGCCGTCAGAAAGAAAAAATATTTTTGAGTTGAAAAGCTTCTTATCTTCTGCTAGACTATGGGTTCAATAAATGAGGAATTCCGGTAGCGGGGCTGTATCTGAATTCCTGCCCGAGATGTAAATGGAGAGACTGATCCGGTAAACCTATGTTGCGCTTAAGCAATAAGTACAGCTGAATATCTGCTGAAAACAGGACTGGGACTGAGTGAAAATGGCTGGACATGAAATATTTATTGTTGACGATAAAGTCGAAATATGCAGGGTAGTTGCTTCTGCTGTTGAAACTTTGGGATGCCAAGTCAGCTATTTTACAAATGCCGCCGACTGCCTTGAAAAGCTGTCCAACAAGCATAATTGCAGTCTGCTCATTACCGATGTGAAAATGCCTGACATGGATGGCCTGACTTTATTGAGCAAGGCTAAGAAGATCGCTCCCTGGATACCGGTCATGGTAATCAGCGGTTATGGCGACATTCCGATGGCTCTCGAGGCTATGAAATTAGGCGCAGTGGATTTTATTGAGAAACCCCTGGATAGAAACAGCTTTTTGTGCAGGGTCAAATCTGTTTTAAATAAAGACAATTTACAGCATTCTGTTGATGGGAAGTCTCTGACCAAGACCGAAAAGAAAGTATTGAAGATGATCCTCGATGGAAAAGGTAACAAGGAAATAGCCTATATACTTGGACGCGGATTACGTACGGTAGAATTTCACCGATCTCATATTATGAAGAAATTTGATGTCGATAATATTGTTGATCTGGTAAAAAAGGCTATCCCAATGAATATGGACGAAAATGAATGAACCCCTCTAATTCCTATGAATTACAAAACTTTTTGAAATTCATAGGTGCCCCGAGAAAATTTAACTTTTTCCAAGTTTTTTTAAAAAAATCTCCCTTTGGAAAACTTGTTTTTTTGCCAAAAAACCGCTTTTCTTTCAAGTTTATTTGATTTCACCGAAAAACTTTCGGTTCCCCGCAATTGCTTTTTTTCCAGCTTACTCATAATCTAAACATTAAGAGACGTTGAGAAAGGTTAGATAACCTATCTAACGAAGAAGATGATGAGAAGAAGAAGAGTTAATAACGGAGTAACTTTAGGGGGGGGATAATGGAGGAGTTGAAGATGAAGAGAAGAGTAAGAGGTCTTTTAGTTACAGTACTGTTTGTCTGTTCGTTTGCCGGCATTGCTAATGCGGCGGTTGTCCAAGTCGGTCATATTTCTATGGCTTTGGAGAATTCCCCTTTCTACGAAGGCGCCACAGGCACTGACCCCAGCTCAGACCCCGGTTATTTCCATCTGGATAACATCTCAATACTGTCGGATAACGGGATCGTCCTGGTTGACGGCGCTGCGTCATATGGCTATGGCTTCAGCGGGACAATAACCGTTACCAAAAGCGTTCTTACCACGGACAACAGTTCGGGCGGTCAGGTCTCCGGTGACTTTGCAGGTGGCTCGGTCATGACAATTAACGGCAGCTTCTATGATCTCAGTGACCCGCAAACTTCGCTTTTGACGGGCGATATTCTCGTGGCTAACATGGTCAGCACCCCATGGCTGCTTGAAGAGCCTACAGCTATGGATGTGACAGGTAATAACTATTTCACGCCGGTCAGCGGCGGTCTTGTCAGCGGTATAGACCTGGGTAATGGCGATATTCTGGTGATCGGCGACTTGCGGGCTGATTTCTCGTTTACAACGGGAATTGGTACATTTATGGGTACTGACCCGACCGAATTCGGCACTACAGGCCACTCGGGACTGGTTTCCAATGTACAGATCACCCCTATCCCGGAACCCTGTACGATTATCCTGCTGTCACTTGGCGGAATCGCACTTTTAAGATCTAAGAGGAAATAACATAAATCAGTGATGGAATTAGGCTAACCTTTATTTATGGGTTGGTGTAAGAGTTTTTTTGAATGGAGGAGTGAAAGATGAGAATAAAGAGAGTATTGTTATGCGTTCTGGTTCTATTCGCGGTGGCACAGGTCACACAGGCTAATGCAGTAAAAGAGGTTGTGCTTAATCAGACCCAGGGAGTTACGGCGACCTATACTTCCGCAGATGGAACTGTCCACTGGCAAGGCGGGTCTTCCGGCTTTTTACTTTTCGACGATATGAGTATTAAGACCTTTACAGACGCGTATGTTCTCGCCGAGGCTTGGAATGCAGTAGACAATTCATCCGGCGGTTGGGCCGATGCCGTATTTACAGGCGGAGGCACCTTTTCTGTGACCTTGGCTGACACCGGGAATACCGGTGCTTCTTTTTCGATTACCGCGGATATATCTGCTTATCGTGAAACCGAGACCGGCTTAGGTAATGAGCTTGAC
>CAZOPG010000189.1:0-4726 GCA_964581585.1 uncultured Planctomycetaceae bacterium
CAATACGCGGGCCTGGAAGCACTCTGGGACGCCTACAAAGACAAAGGGCTTGTGTTAATTGCGCTTTCACAGGACAATTCGCCGCAGTTGGTTCGCCAGTTTGTCGACAACCACAAGATGACATATCCAGTTGCTATCGATAACGGTACAGCCGATTGGTTTGGAATTAAAAGCTATCCGACGCTTGTGCTTGTTGATTCACGCGGCAAAATAGCCTGGCGAGGTCATCCATGGAACCGTGGTCTTGAAAAGAAAATCCAGGAGGCGATTGCACAAAGACCAGAAAGTCTGCTTGCCGGGATCGATCTGAGCCCATTCGGATATCCTAAAAACTCTTTGGCGACTGATAGCGATTTTATTGTGATATATGACAGGATCAAATCTTTTCTTGGCAGCAAAGATAAGCGAAAAGCCGCTGCGGCCGAAAAGGTAGTCGCATTGATAGACAACAGACTCCGCGACAGGCTCAGCGAAGCTAACAAAAAACGAAAGAAAGACCCTGCCGAAGCTTATCGCATGTACAGAGAGATAGTGGCTCGTTTTGACGGAATCGGAATCGTTGCGCCAGCAAAAAGGGCGTATCTGGAACTGAAGAAACTTAAAGACGCGAAACTTTCCGCTAAAAAATCCCCGTAACAACGAAAGCGGCGGCCGGGTACCATGCACCACCAAGCCCAGTTATATTTGGCTTGTTTTTCTTTCTAACTATCCTCCCGGGGAAATTGTCTGTTAGTTTTGGCATAGTGGTTTTGGCTATGCCAAAAGTAGTATAAGGCCTGATAGTTAAAACAGGCACCGGCCTGATTTACAAGAACCTACTCCCTACTTAATATGTTTTTGACGATCAAATGTGTCAACATAGGGAGGCATAATGGACTTGAAAGGTATCATACTTGCCGGCGGCAGCGGGAGCCGCCTTTTTCCTATGACGAAGGCGGTTAGTAAACAGCTTCTTACTGTTTATGACAAGCCGATGATTTATTATCCGTTGACAACGCTAATGCTTGCCGGTATCCGGCATATTCTCATTGTCAGTACTCCGAACGATTTGCCCTCGTTCAAACGGCTGCTGGGCGACGGCAATCAATGGGGAATATGCCTGGAATACGCTGAGCAGTCCCGGCCGGAGGGTCTGGCACACGCCTTTATCGTTGGCAAAGAGTTTATAAACGGCGGTTCGGCTTGTCTTGTTCTTGGCGATAATATATTCTATGGAGACCGGTTAGGTGAATTATTGCATCATGCTGCAAGGCAAAAATCCGGCGCAACTATTTTAGGCTATCGAGTAAAAGAGCCAAGGCGATACGGCGTAATCGAGTTTGACAACTACGGTAAAGTGATTTCGATCGAGGAAAAGCCTGAAAAGCCCAAATCAAATTACGTAGTGCCTGGACTTTATTTTTATGATTCCAATATCACAGAAATCGCCTCCGAGGTCAGGCCCTCGGCAAGAGGTGAATTAGAGATTACCGATGTTAACAATGCATATCTCAAAAAAGACGAGTTGAAGGTGGAGTTGATGGGACGTGGAACAGCTTGGCTCGATATGGGGACGCCCGAGTCGATGATGCAGGCGGCCAACTTTGTGCAAACAATCCAAGAGCGTGAGGGTTTAATGATAGCCTGTCCGGAAGAGATCGCGTTTCGTCTCGGGTTTATCAGCGCTGAGCAATTGGTCGGGCTTGCTGGGCCGTTGTCCAAAAACGGCTACGGGCAGTATTTGATGGCACTGATAAACGGAGATGGAGTCGGCTGAATGAAGACAATAGAAACGGAACTCGCGGGAGTTTTGATATTTGAACCGAAAGTATTTTCTGACGAAAGAGGTTTTTTTCTTGAGATATGGCAAAAAAAAAACTACGAAGCGGTTGGAATTGGCTTGGATTTCGTGCAGGATAATGTTTCGTTTTCCCTAAAAGATGTTTTGAGAGGTTTGCATTATCAGTATCCGCATTCGCAGGGAAAGCTCGTGCGAGTTTTTATCGGTGAAGTAATTGATATCGCCGTAGATATACGATTGGGTTCCACGACATTTGGAAAGTGGGTTGCCGTGAAACTTTCAGAAACAAACAACAGACAGTTATATATTCCTCCGGGTTTTGCGCATGGTTTTTGTGTGATTTCAGATAAGGCTCTTTTCTCGTATAAATGCACAGACTACTATGATCCCGCCTCAGAAGGCGGTATTATCTGGAACGATCCCGAGTTGAATATTAGCTGGCCCATTGAGATGCCGGCGCTGTCTGCAAAAGACAGCGGATATCCCAGGCTTGCAGATATACCAGCTACGAAGCTGCCGCGTTTTTGAGGACAAGTATGACAGAAAAAACAGAAAAAATTATTATCCTTGGCGGCAGAGGTATGCTTGGCTCAGAGGTGGCAAAAGTCTGTCTGAGTCATGGGCTGGATACGGTCGTGCTGGACCTGCCGGATTTCGATATTACCAATGAAAGGCATCTGACAGATGCGGTCGGGCAAGCCGGAGCAGTAATCAATTGCGCCGCATATACCAATGTTGAAAAAGCTGAAAATGAAGCTAATCTTACATACCGTGTGAATGCCGAAGCCGTTGGCAGGCTTGGTATCATTGCCAAGAAAACTGGTTCTTGGGTATTGCATGTCAGTACTGATTTCGTCTTTGACGGCCGATGCAACAGACCCTATACTGAGACGGATATGCCGAATCCGATAAATATATACGGCAAAAGCAAGCTGGACGGCGAAGAGCTTCTCATCAAAAGCGGCTGTCGATATTGTATAATTCGTACCGAATGGACGTACGGTATCGGTGGCAATAACTTTGTTACAAAGCTGCTTTCATTGGTAAGGGACGGTAAGAAGCTGAGGGTTGTCGACGACCAGGTAGGTTCAGCAACGGCTACGGTGGAAGTTGCAAAGGTAATTTGCAGACTATTGGCAGAAAGAATTGAAGGCATGTTTCATTTTGCCAGCGCAGGTTATGCGAGCAGGTTTGAAATCGCAAAGTTTATCTCTAAGACGCTTGGTATTTCTGTCGATTTGAGCAGATGCAAAAGCTGTGATTATGTCAGCGTTGCGACGCGACCAATGAGTAGCCGATTTAACTGTAATAAGATTCAGGGACTACTTGATGAACCGATCAAGCAATGGCAGGAGTCTCTGGAAAGTTTTTTGAGGCAAAATCATGAGAAGGATTTTAGTTACAGGCGGAGCCGGATTCATAGGCAGCAATTTTGTCAGGATGGTGCTTGCTGAACAGCCAGAGTGTTTTGTTGTTAATCTCGACAAGCTCACCTATGCGGGCAACTTGGAAAATCTCGGAGAGTTTCTATATCATCCGAAGCACGAATTTATCAAAGGCGATATCTGTGACAGCTCATTGGTAACAAAGATTGTTGATCGATACGAAATAAATGCGATTATTAATTTTGCAGCTGAGAGCCATGTTGACCGCTCAATTACCTCGCCACAAGCATTTATTGAAACCAATGTTGCCGGCACGGTAACCCTGCTTAATGCTGTGAAAGGCAAAAAACTGGAGCGATTCGTCCAAATTTCAACTGATGAAGTATATGGGTCGCTCGGCGATGAGGGCAAATTTATCGAGACAACTCCGTTGGCTCCAAATTCGCCGTACTCGGCCAGTAAGGCGGCGGCGGACCACCTGGTCATGGCCTTTGGACATACTTGGGGACTGAGGTTTAATATAACCAGATGTTCTAATAACTACGGTGAATATCAATTTCCTGAAAAGATGATACCGCTGATGATAAACAACGCTCTGAATAATAAAGAACTACCTATCTACGGGGATGGGCTGTATGTGCGCGATTGGTTGTACGTGTATGACCACTGCAGGGCTATATGGAAGGTCCTGGCGGAAACGCCGCCTGATGAGATTTATAATATTGGCGGATGTAATGAAAAAACAAATCTTGAGGTTGTGCAGGCTATCCTGGGGCGTCTTGGAAAACCGAACTCACTCATTAAACATGTTACCGACAGGCTCGGCCATGACAGGCGATACGCAATAGAGGCGAATAAAATCATGACAGAGACCGGCTGGAAACCGTCCGTCAGCTTTGAAGAAGGCATTGAGAAGACCATAGACTGGTATCTGCAGAACAAAGAATGGCTTGATAATATAGTTTGCGGCGATTACCAGAAATATTACGAATCTATGTACTCAAACCGCTAAAACTTTTTGTAAGCCGGCGACACATATAGAACGATGTTGTCGCCGGCTTAACGTTATTGCGAGTTGTTAAGGAGTAAACTTTACCGCATCGGCACAGGTGCTTGCCGGGCCGGGTGATGCGGTGATGGTGACTGTGTAGTTGGTCCCTGCTTCAAAGAGATACTGGCCAAGACTGTTCCACTGGCCTCCAGCCTGCTGCTGATTAATATAAACCCTGGCTGTTCCGCCTGCGTGCTCAATATAAACGGGTACATTTGTACTTCTCGATGACCATTGCGTCCACCACATCGATAGTTCATAAGAATCTGAAGCGGTCGGCGAAAACGTCCATGTATATGTCGCCCCGTCCCTACTCCACAAAGAATTGACGCCGTAAGGATCTGCTCCGCCAGAAACTGACCATGTTCCAGTGTATGATGTGGCAGCATCTCCGTTATCGATTATAACTTCAGAAGACCCAACTTCTGGTGCAGAAGAAACTTCGGAGATATCATCCGGCGTCAAAGCTCGATTGTAAATATGTACATCGTCGATAAGCCCGTCGAAAGC
>CAZOPG010000190.1:0-4710 GCA_964581585.1 uncultured Planctomycetaceae bacterium
TTAAAAGCTTCTCGCCGAGCACAACCACTATAAAGCACGTTAGTGGAGGCATCAACGTACTCGTAGGCACCCTTACCTGTGCGTGTGTAAACACGGGCATTTGTGTTGCCGGCGGACCACGCAGCGGTGCCGATCACCGGCTGACCGTTGGCAAATCCCATGCCGGCAATTCTTATGCCATAGGTACTGACCGCATTTTTAGGTAAGCTTTCATCGGTAATTGCATGAGTCAGCACGCCAAGTGTACCGGGAGTATAGGTGTATTCATTATAATAAACGGTTCCCCAGATGTTGTTTGAGCGGAAATGGTGATAGGCAATCCCGAATTTGCCGTTCTCAACTGCTGCAACAATATTAGATGCATCGTTGCCATCCATAACATTCACCTTCTCCGGAGTAGACCAGTTAATGGCCGCCTGTGCCGAGACAGCAACAAAACACAAAACCAAACCTAATACCTGTAACTTTTTCATTTGTCATACTCCTTCCCAAAATAACATTTAATTAAAACTCAGCAATAAAACTACCATACTCCTATTAATCTGCCGTCGTTTTTAGGCGAAGCTGCATGCGATAATGTTGAACGAAAATTTTTAAAAATTTCAAAATTTCCCGCTATCGGGGCCAAAAAAGACTCTTTCAACATTTATCCCATCGACTCCGCTTAACGGAGATATACGGCCCTTAAGAGAGTTTGTATCTATAGAATGAAAGGATAAGTAATCCCGGGATGGCCATAGAATGCAAAAAACGTAATCCTGCCATGATCAGGGTACTTTGCGTGAATCTTGAGGGTTCTATCAGCGGTGCTGAGCAGAGCCTTTTGCTGCTTGTGCGATTTCTTCCGAAGAGTATAAAAATATCTGTGGCCTGTCCGACAGGCCCTCTTACAGAGAGGCTAAGAAATCTTGGCGTAAGAACTCACAAAATATTAGCACCCCCAAGGAAATTTAATTGTCTTTTTTTCTGGCTTTTCTATCTGGCTGTTTTGAATCTACAATTTAGTCTGGTCGCCTTCAAGGAAAAGTCGCAGATAATCCATGCCAACAGTGCAAAGGCAATATTGGCATCTATCCTGCCCAGAGTTTTTGCAGAAGGCAGACTTATTTGGCACGCCCGTGATTTGAGTTATTCCAAACCGCTGGCAAAACTTTGTGGTTATTTTTCCTCAAAAGTTATCGCGGTAAGCAGGGCAGTAAAAGAAAAACTTGTTATTTTGGGAGTTAAGCCTGAACTTGTAGAGATAGTATACAATGCTGTCGTTGCAGGAAACCATCCGAGAGAAAGAAAGAAAAAAAATTGCAACGGCCCTATTACATTTGCAAATATCGGCCAGTTTGTACCATGGAAAAAACAGCTTCTTTTTATCGCGGCCGCTGAAAGATTTTTGCAGGACGGCTTTAACGCCCAATTCCTCCTCGTCGGCGATGACATCATGGGCAGAGACGGTAGATATAAAAAAGAACTTATCAACAGGGTCGGGGCAAGTCATTTTGCTTCAAACATAAAGATCATCGGCTGGCAGGACAATCTGGCTACATGCTGGGCGCAGATTGATTGTCTCATCCATACCACAGAGGTCGAGCCGTTCGGCAGAGTGATAATTGAGGCGATGGCATATGGCGTACCTGTAATTGCAGCAGCGAGCTGCGGACCGGCGGAAATCATCGAAGATGGAAAGACCGGACTTCTTTTTACTCCCAATGATATTGAAAAATTGATCGAGGCAATGAAGACAATTTGTCAGGATAGAGAACTGGCACATAATCTGGCAATAAATGCCAGACAACACATTATTTCCAGTTTCCATACGAGCAGTACCGCTGAAAGAATCGTGAAGATTTATGAGGGGCTGGTCACGGCTTAAATATATGAGAATAGGATTCAATTTTCACAGTGCCGATGATTATATCTCCGGAGTGGAATACTACAGTCTGGAACTGCTGCGATCTCTTTTACATATTGACCGACAAAACCAGTACATGGTCTTTACCAACAAACCTGAATTGATCAGATCTCATATAGGCTCGTGGGATAATATCATTGTCAGGGATTGCAGCTTTCTTAAAAACCGTATGCGCAGAATTCTCTGGGAGCATTGGAAACTTGCTGTCATTGCAAAAAATGAAAACCTCGACATCCTCCACTGTCCGCATTATATCTGTCCTGTCCCGAGAAGCTCTGTAGCTTATGTAGTAACCATCCATGATACCATCGCTATTGACCATCCTGAGTGGTGCAGGAAAACAAACGCCGCCTATTACGGAATGCTTTTGGGCAGGTCCGTTAAAACCGCTTCAAAGATAGCGGCAGTCTCGAAATTTACCGCTGAGAGTATCAAGTGCAACTTCAATATAAACGAAACAAAGATAGAAGTAATTTACCCGGGAATAGATACCGCCATATTCAATCTTTACCAGAATATCGAAGGACAAGATCAGGTTCGAAAAAAATACAATCTGCCCGCAAACTATATTCTCTACTCAGGTAATATTGAGCCCAAGAAAAATATCCTGAACCTGCTCAAGGCATTCAAACTGCTCAGGAACAATGGAACCAGACACAGACTTGTCATATCAGGGCAGAGAAACTGGAAATCAGAAAACGTATTTAACTTTTTACGCACAGAATTCGGGCCGGGGGAAGTGGTATTGACCGGCTATATCGACCGAGCTGATTTAGGGGCCGTATTTAAGATGGCCGACTGCCTTGTCCTGCCGTCATTCTGTGAGGGTTTCAGTTTTCCGGTACTGGAGGCGTTTGCTTGCGGTCTGCCGGTAGCAGCGTCCAATGTGGGAATCCTGCAGGAAATCAACAAACATTCCTATACGAAACTCGAACCACATTACCCTGAGCAGATAGCTAAATCTATAAACAGATTGCTTACAAATTATAAGCTTCGCGAATTGCAAATTAAAACAGCCCTGACGGAAGTTCAAAAATTCAACTGGTTCGATTGTGCGGCAAGGACCTTAAAACTTTACAGGGAGGTTCTCGGAACAAATGAATAGTAAATTATTAAATAATCGGTATTCGCCTTATCTTAACAGCACCGCCAAAAGAGGCTTTGGCATAATCGCTTGTTTAATTCTTCTGGCACTGACAGAAACTATCCATTTTATATTAAGGGCAGAGAGTAAACTTTTTTATGAAAAAAATCGCCTATATACTTACAACCCATCCTTGCCGGAGTGAGACATTTATCCAGCGGGAAATAACACAGCTAACAAAGCAAGGTTTGGAGATAAGCGTTTTTGCTGCAAAAGGCAACGCTAATGCAGGTGTTTATTACAGGCCCTGTCTTTTGTCATTTTGTACAGCGTGGTCCATTGTCTCTATATCCATAAGACACCCTGTCAGACTGGCCAAATTCATTATCCTGCTTATCAAGCTTTTATTTATCTGCCCGAAAGATGCGATCACAGTTTCTACAAATTTTCATACGATTTGTTTTTTCGCCAAGTTAGCCGAGAGTAAACGACTCCAGCACATCCACGCTTGTTTCTTGAGCTGGCCTGCATGTGTCGGTCTTGGTATTTCAATACTGGCCGAATTACCGTTAAGCATATCAGCTCATGCCAGAGATATATTTGTCGAGGGCGGTGCTATTGGCTTGAAAATTAAAAAGGCCAGGTTCGTTAGCTGCTGCACAAAACAGGGAATTGAATGCTTAAAAAACAATATTGATAAAGCTTACTATAACAAGATTTTTCTGAACTATCATGGAATTGAACCTGGCCAGGCATGTAATAATTTCAACAGTAGTGAAAAAGAGCCATCGAAATTTATAATAGCGGTAGGCAGACTGGTTGAAAAGAAAGGCTTCGGTTGTTTAATAGAAGCCTTTGCAGAAGTTTTGCAGAGATGGCCTGAGATGTCTCTGGTGATAGCAGGTGAGGGTATAGAGAAACAGTTTCTCGAAAATAAGATCGAAAAAGCCAATCTTTCTGGCAAGGTTCATCTGGTCGGCTGGCTCGGTCAAAATCAGATATTGAAACTCATCAGTAAGGCGGGAATTCTGATATCCCCTTCCGTAGTGGGTACCGATGGCGACAGAGACGGTCTGCCAAATGTCATACTTGAGGCGTTTTCTGTTGGCAGTCCGGTTATCGCAAGCGATCTGGCTGGTATTTCTGAGGCGGTGATAAACGAAAGATCAGGACTGCTTGTAAAACCGGGTGACAAAATAAAATTGGCCGATGCTATTGAAAGATTGCTTGCCGAGAAAAAACTGGCAGCTTTTTTTGCGGAAAATGCCGCAAAGATGCTGGCAGATAATTTCAATATCGAAAAAAACTGTCTAAAATTAGCTGAGGCTTTTGAAAAAGTCAAAATAGTTCATGTCGTCGAAGGTTTTATAGGTGGCATGAGTACCTATCTTTGCAATGTCCTTGTATCTCTTAAAGATGCTGGCTTTGATGTTACCTTTATATATTCACCAGATCGTAGCGATATCGGTTCGCTGGCAAAAATTGAGCGGCTCAGGAAAAATGGTATTAATATCCGCACAGTTCCGATGATAAGAGCAGGCAGTCCACTGATCGATCTGTACTGTTTGTTTGCTCTGACAAGGATATTTATCAGTGAGAGATTCGATATCGTTCATACGCATTGTTCAAAGGCAGGCGCTCTTGGCAGAATTGCCGCAAGACTTGCCGGGATTGGAAAGGTTTATCACAGCTCACACTGTTTCGCGTTTCTTAGATGCGG
>CAZOPG010000191.1:0-4692 GCA_964581585.1 uncultured Planctomycetaceae bacterium
ATACTTATGGCGGCAGACTGATTAATAATACAAATATTGCTGGACAAATCGAAAGTATGAATGTTTGGCACAAAAATTTACAGTAGATGTCGAATTTTTTAATGGGTATAACCATATCTCTGTTTTGTCTCCATCTGTGTTAAATTTTATGTTTGCCAAATAAGATAAGCATTAAATATCAGCCCAAAAACTAAGTTTTCAGGATGGCCTACATATTATCTAATGTATCTATAGCTGCATCAAACAGCAGCCAAAGATCTGTTGAATGTACTACACAAACAACAGGGCAACAATGGAGGCGGAGGGATTCGAACCCCCGTCCGAAAAACACTAACCACCTTGCAAGGAATTCAGTACGTCTGATTGGATTATGAAAGGGCTGGGTTCAAAATAGAAAAGCGTGATTATAAAAATGGTTTTCTGGCAGATTATTTGTGTATTAAATCTGTTGGAACAGATGATTAAACTTTTGAAGCTACTGCTGGTTGTTTTATTTGGCCTGCTTTTATGAATTTTTCTGCGGCGGTTTTTAGGGGGGCCGGCTTCTTTGTCGGGTGTATCTTTATTGTGTCGCTTCCTATATTGCGTAATTTTTTGTAGCGGCTGGCTAACAGGTTCTCAATCTTTGTTCGTTTCAGGTCGCGAAGCGTTTTTATGATGTATTGCTCCACGTTATAGACGGTATCGTGAACATTGCGGTGCGCTCCGCCGAGGGGTTCTGGTATTACAGCGTCGGCAAGATTGAATTTCTTCAGTTCGCCGCTTGTTAGTTTCAGAGCCTCGGCAGCTTCTATAGATTGGGTTCCATCTCGCCAAAGGATTGCGGCGCAGCCTTCTGGTGAAATCACCGAATAGTACGCAAATTCAAGTATGGCGAACTTGTCACCGACACCTATGCCCAATGCTCCGCCTGAGCCGCCTTCGCCGATGACGATGCAGATGATTGGAACTTTCAAGCGAGACATTTCCATAAGGTTTGCCGCGATGGCCTGGGCCTGGCCCCGTTCCTCGGCTTCTATTCCGGGATATGCGCCTGGGGTGTCTATTAGTGTTACTACTGGGATATTGAATTTTTCGGCCATTTTCATCTTGGCCAGTGCTTTTCGGTAGCCTTCCGGGTTTGGGCAGCCAAAATTACATTCGATCTTTTCTTTTGTGTCTCGGCCCTTGTTCTGACCTATCAGCATAACCCTTTCTCTGCCGATATGGCCGAGTCCGCATACGATTGAGCGGTCATCGCCAAAACATCTGTCGCCGTGCAGTTCGCGGAAGTCTTTTACCATCAGATCGAGATAATCGCCCAGCAGTGGTCTCTTTGGGTGCCTTGCGACTAAGACGGTTTGCCATGGGGTCAGGTTCGAGTAGATGTGTTTATACTCGGTAACTCGCGAGCGATGGAGCTTTCTCGTTTCGGCGGAGTAGTCGATCCCCTTGGCTAAACTGAGTTGGCTCAGCTCCAAAAGCTGCTTGTCGATATTAGCGACCTTATCCTCAAACGAAAGATATTCCGCTGTACCGTTTCTATTGTTGCTATCAGCCATAAATGTCTGTTAGTTTAACTCTTTTAATTAGTCGGAGTATCCATACCTATAAAAAAATCCTGCTCGAATAACGAGCTGGAAATTGTCTCATTATGGCAGATACTCTTGCTTTAATAGTTTATTCGGGCGGCATTATAACATTTTCGGGCCCTTATGAAAAGAAAAAAATTGACATGCGAGGCATTTAAGGGTAACTTTTAGGGGCAATGACGCGAGAACTCCTGTTCCGTAACAGCTTGTTAATGAAGAGGTTGCGTTGAATTGTGGCGATACGGCCCGATTTTTTGATTAAAGGGAAAAGAATAAGGTTTTTATATAAAGGATTGTATAGTGGCACAGTGGCATTTTGAGGTTTTTAATCGGTCTGACCTGCCGGACGTGGGCGGCAATGAAGTATTGGACGATATTAAAGAGTTGGGCATTAACTCGGTTGAGGCGGTTCAGTCGGCTAAGGTTGTGATGATCGAGGCTGATTTTGACGCCGAATTCGCAAAAAAAGTCGCTCAGGAATTGTTGGCGGACCCGGTTTGTGAAGGTTATTATATCGGCAGAAGCGCCGCACCGGCAGGACTTGCAAAGGCTACGCTTATTGAGGTGCATCTTAAGAGCGGGGTAACCGATCCGGTTGCGGACTCGGTTATGATGGCTATCCGCGATATGGGGCAGGCGTGCAAATATGTTCGCACAGCGAGGAAATATGTTCTTCTGGGCGAGGTTAATGAGCGGCAGTGCAAGGCGATTATCCGCAGGCTTTCCAATGATTGCATTGAAGATGTTGTGCTTGGCTCTGAGGCTGAACCGCCGAGTCCGCACCTTGAACCTTATGAGTTGGAAATTAAAACTCTTACCCTGACCAGCTTGAATGACGATGAACTTTTGGAGCTGAGCAAGGAGATGGATATGTTTTTGAATCTGGTCGAAATGCAGACGATTCAGAAATATTATACTGAGCTTGGCAGGGAGCCTACCGATGTTGAACTGGAAACGCTGGCGCAGACCTGGAGCGAACACTGTGTGCACAAGACGCTTAAAAGCAGTGTTGATCTGAATTTTAACGGTGAGCAGATACATTTTGATAATCTGCTTAAGGAAACCGTTTTTGGTGCGACACAGCAGTTGAATAAAGACTGGTGCATTTCGGTGTTTGAGGATAATGCCGGCATTGTGGAGTTCGATGAGACGGACGCGATTTGTTTCAAGGTCGAGACTCATAATCATCCTTCGGCTCTTGACCCTTATGGCGGAGCGGCTACGGGAATTGGCGGCGTTATTCGTGACCCGATGGGAACCGGACTTGGCGCAAAGCCGATCGCTAATACAGATATTTTCTGTTTTGCCGAACCCGACATGAGCTTTGAGGAGTTGCCGAAAGGTGTTCTGCATCCGAAGAGAATTATGAAGGGTGTTGTCGGCGGTGTGAGAGATTACGGCAATAGAATGGGGATTCCGACGGTGAACGGCGCGTTGTATTTTGATAAAAGATATCTTGGCAATCCGCTGGTATTTTGCGGTAATATTGGGCTGATGCCCAAAGACGGCTGTTTCGGTGAAGCGGCTGAAGGTGATTTGATAATTGTAATCGGCGGCAGAACCGGAAGAGATGGAATTCACGGCGCTACGTTTTCCAGCGGCGCGATGACGCATGAACATGAGACAATTTTTTCGCACGCTGTTCAGATAGGAAACGCGATAACGGAAAAGAAAATGCTGGATACTATTCTGCAGGCAAGGAATGCCGGGCTGTATGATGCTGTTACTGATTGCGGGGCGGGTGGCCTGAGTAGTGCAGTCGGCGAAATGGGAGAGAAGCTGGGCGCGGTTGTTAATCTTGAAAAAATTCCGCTCAAATATGCCGGGCTCAATTATACCGAGGTTTGGATAAGTGAGGCGCAGGAACGGATGGTGATCGCGGTCAAGCCTGAGAATCTTGAAGCGGTCAGTAAAATTTTCGCGGATGAAAATGTTGAAGCTACCGTGATAGGTGAATTTACCGGCGATGAAAAACTTACGCTTTTGTATGATGGTCAGCAGGTTGGCCAGTTGAAGATGAAATTTTTGCACAATGGCGTTCCGAAATACTCACGGCAGGCGGTTTGGACCAAAAAGGAATTGGCTGAGCCTGTTTTGCAGGAAAAAGCAAATTACAATAACGACCTGTTGAAGATTCTCTCTTCCTATAATGTTGCCAGCAAGGAATGGGTTGTTCGTCAGTATGATCATGAAGTTCAGGGCGGCTCGGTGATTAAACCTTTGGCCGGACCTTGCAATGATGGGCCGGGTGATGCGGCGGTTGTTCAGCCGAAATTTACATCGGATAAGGGCCTTGCGATAAGCTGTGGAATGAATCCGCTTTATGGCGATATCGACCCGTACTGGATGGCGTTGTCTGGTATCGATGAGGCGATAAGGAATATTATTTGTGTTGGCGCCAGGCCGGACAGGATCGCTCTGCTGGATAATTTCTGCTGGGGAGACTGCACCAGGCCGGAGACGCTTGGCTCGTTGACGCGGGCTGCGCAGGCTTGCTACGATGGGGCTATCGGATTTGGCAGTCCGTTTATCTCCGGCAAGGATTCGCTGAACAATGAGTTTGTATGCGACGATGGGACCGAGATAGCAATTCCGGCGACGCTGCTGATAAGTGCGATATCGATTGTCGATGATATTAATAAATGCGTTACGATGGATGTTAAAAAGTCTGGTAACTTATTGTTTATTGTAGGGCTTACCAGAAATGAGTTGGGTGGGTCGCACTATTATAAAGTTAATGGCCAACTTGGAGCTTATGTTCCAACGGTTGATTTGAAAACCGCGGCCGAAACGGCTAAACGAATACATAAGGCGATTTCAAACGGTGTCATCGCCAGTTGCCATGACTGTAGCGAAGGCGGCCTGGCCGTTGCGCTGGCGGAGATGGCTTTTGCAGGCGGATTGGGAATTGAAGCTGACCTGAGAGGTCTTGCCAAAAGCGAAGACTGTAATCGGATCGAGAGCCAGTTGTTCAGCGAGTCGAATTCGAGATATATCATTGAGGTTGCTGAGGATAAGTTTGACGATTTTGCCAGAGGGATGCTTAATATTCCGTTTGGCCAGATTGGAAAAGTAGTTAACATTGACAAGCTTATTATCAAAGATGCCAGCGGAAATAATG
>CAZOPG010000192.1:0-4691 GCA_964581585.1 uncultured Planctomycetaceae bacterium
CCCTTCGGTGCCAATGACATAAAAATTCAATGGATCAGTGTGCCTGAAGCTCTGACTTTAGCTGTAACTCGGCCTCGTACCAATTTTGCTCATCAAAGCCCGGAAGGCATCCACGTTCCTGCCAAATAGTGGTGGCTCGCTCGGCAATTTGCTTATGTGGCAATGTAGAAACTTGTGCCAAGCCGACTGAGTCGATGTCTGGTGGCTTTGAGACACTCCGCTGTCTGGTTTTTGATGCATTAACCTTGCCGGCTTTTCGGCGGACGGACGGCGCCTTGTTATTAGTCATCTCACTGGTTTTTTTATTTGTCATCGAAATTCTCCATCACAATAATATGGGGTAAACAAAATAGTCAATTTCTGATTGGAAGACAAAAACATCGAAATTGCCACGGGCACTATAAACCCCCTTTCTGTCATTCGAGATCGTACAGGAACCAGTGGACCAGCTTGGGGCCTTAAACTACGATTTTCCTTAAAATACAACCCTGTCAGAAAAATAGCCCAGCGACAAGAACATATTTGTTGCAAAGATCTAGATTAATGCAAACTTTTATTATCAGATTACCCTTAAAGATTTATGAGCATTTTTCTGCAGCCACTGTCCATCGCAATTGTCTTTGCTACACTGATACCACACAAATAAAGTTCCATTTTCATTGCATCGATCTACTTCTACCATTCCCGCTCCACACTCTTGGCAGAGCTTTTCGTTTGCCGTTCGTTCAAATTTCGCGAATACACTCATACTCCCGATGCTCATAGCTAACGCTCCCTTTCTTAATATTCAGCCAATGCTATTGTTAATTGTGTCCTGTTTTTCCTTTGCCTTTTGCTGTTGAATAACCTCAAATACTTCCTTGCGATGAACCGATATGACCCTTGGTGCCACTATTCCGAGCCGGACAGTGTTACCACGAACATCAAGTATCTTTATCTCTATGTCCTCACCAATCATAATTGACTCATCCTTGCGTCTGCTTAAAACCAACATCTCATGCTCCTTCTGATACTGAATAAATTTTAGTCCTTAAAATCACCAACGGTGAACAGCTGGATAACCAACGAGTCAGCAGTCCTATAATAATAAGGTGTGTGTCTTTGTGAAATCGGGGGGCTATCCGTTTTTGCTATCAGTTAAATCCCTGTAGCTTGTATCGGGAAATCTACTGAGAGCGTTTTTTGGGCCGCCGGTGGGTTAATTTGGGAGGGAACATTCATGATGAAGTGCACATGGCTGTCATTGGTCTGTGTTATTCAGGGCTGTTACTTGCCCATTGAATGGCATGCTGAAGTAACTCAGTGGCATTATTCAGAGATAATTTTTCCTTGATATGCGCGCGATAACTTTCGATTGTTTTTACGCTCAGGTGTAACTGTTCGGCTATTTTGCTGGTGCCGCAGCCTTTGCCTATCAGTAGAAAAACTTCCAATTCACGATCACTTAGAATCTCTGTGGTAGAGGCCGTTGTCTTGTCTTTTTTGCGTCCCATCAGTTTGTGCATCATTTTTGCTGTCATCTTATCACTTACGTATATTTGGCCCTTCAGAACTTTCCTGATCGCTTTAATTATATTATCCGTGGCTTGCTGTTTCATAATGTAGCCCTTTGCTCCTGCTCTAATCGCCCGCTCGGCATATAAGGACTCATCGTGCATGGAAAGGGCCAGCATGGGCAGGTCGGAATATTGAATTTTGAGATCCTTTATCAGCTCAAGCCCGTTTTTTTCCTTGAGTGAAATATCAATAATAACTATATCTGGTTTCAGTTCTGCTATGGCCTTCATTGCCTGGGGAGCATCCTCAACCTTTTGAGAAACAACAAGGTCATTTTCATAATTGATGAGATTCTCAAGTCCCTGCCGAACAATGGGGTGATCATCGACGATTAGAACCCTCATTTTATTTTGGCTATTTCGCTGAATCATAATTTCCATCCTCTGCATTATCTGTGCTTTTTAAGTGGGAATTCACAGGTTACAATTGTTCCACCCTCGTCGGCTTTGCGAACGGTGAGTGTGCCACCTATTATATCTGTACGATGATCCATGATCTGTAATCCTAAGCCTGTGCCTCTTGCCTCAAACTCTTTTGGGAAGTCCAGACCATCACTTTTTATTGTCAGTGTAGATTTATCAGTATCATTATCAAGCCTTAGCCTGATTTTACTTGCTCTTCCATGTTTGATAGCGTTAGTGATGGCTTCTTGTACAATACGATAAATGTGCACTGTTACTGCAGCGTCGTCGATCTCCTCAATCAAGTCGTCGCTTTCAAAAATACAACTAACCATGAACAGTTTTTCTGTGGTTTCGGTCAGTTCGTGTAACGCCTTTATTAAGCCACCTGTACTCAAATCTACCGGATGCAATACCTTGGCAATGTCTCGCGCTTGTTCTACAGCATTGTTGACATATTTTACTATCTCTGCGGCAGCTGCAGCTTCTTCGGGCAGCTTGTCGGTGATCCTCTTCTGCAGTACTTTTGCCATAAATGCAATACCCATAAACTGCTGGCCGACACTGTCGTGTAAATCCTGCCCAATTCGTTTTTTTTCTCTCTCGCTAACCTCTATTATTTCTTTTTCCAGAGATTTTCGTTTTTTGATGTCCTCCAATAACAGCTTATGGGTCTCTCTCAATTTTGTTGTGCGTTTGGCTACAGTCTGCTCGAGTTGTCTGTTGAGTTTGAGAAGTTTTTTATTGAGTTCAAGGATTTGCCGCTCAAACAGTCTGCGTTCAGTTATATCGGTGAGTATTCCAAAGCTGCCGGAGTAATTGCCTTTATTGTCGAAAAAGGCTCTTGGTGATATGATAGTATCGACTTTTTGGCCGTTTTTACGGGTCCAGGCTATATCATAACTTTTTTCTTCGCCGTGTCGTCTTTGTGTCATTTGCGATTTTATTATTTTTTTGTTTTTGCGGTCAAAAAACTCTGTGATATTATGGCCAATTATCTCATCAGCCGGGTATCCTAAAATCTCTGCAAAGCGAGGGTTGACAAAGGTGAATTTGTAATTTTCATCGGAGAAGCTAAGGCCTTCATTCATAGTTTCGACCAGTTGGTGATATTTCTTCTCACTTTCTCTCACGGCCTCTTCTGCCTTCTTGCGATTGGTAATATTTTGTGTGAAACCTATCCCATAGACACAATTTCCTTTTTTATCAAACTTGATTTCGGCTTTTTCCCTAACCCATTTGATGTGGCCGTCAACAATTAAACGATGTTCAATGTCATAAGGTTCATTATTGATAGCTGCCTTCCATTTCTTATCAACATATTCCCTATCATCGGGATGGACACAATTCAAGAAAATCTCATATGTGAGTTCTGTGCCTACAGGAATACCAAAAATTCGGTAATTCTCATCTGTCCAGAACAACTCGTTTTTTTTGATATCCAGTTGCCACGTTCCGATACTGCCGATCTCTTGTGCTTTTGCGAGGTAATAACGTTGTCTTTTTAGGTCTTCTTCGATCTGCCTGTGTTCGGTAATATCCCGGCCGTAAAGGTTGGCATAGTTAGTTTCGAATACTGGAACAATTTCAAAAGAAAACGTTTTGTTAAAATGCTTAGTTTCGACACTCCTACGTTTGCCGGAAGCAAAAGTTTCTGATACGACCTGGGACCAGTAGTCAGGAACCGTTTGGTCTTGCTGGCATTTCCATTCGGTTAAAAATGAGTTGCTCGCATCATTTGCATAAAGCAATTTGCCGTCCTTGGCGATACGCAGGACAGGATAGGGGTTTTCTGCAGGGATTTTTGCCAGGTTTTCTATTTGCTCTTCAGCATGCTTACGTTCCTGGATACGCTGTTTCAAACGTTGCCCTCCAAAGCTGATACCGCCCATCCCCAGCAGCCATAACACAAAATAACCACGCGATACCCCCTCAGTCCCATTTTTTTGACTAAACAAACTCCATGATAGAATCGACCCAACAAGGATGGTCCATAGAACCAACAGTGCCCAAAAGTAACTTCTTAGGACTGCTAATGTCTTAGAAATACTTGATTTCTCCATGGCCGTTAATCCTGTCCCCTCTTAAAATTCGGAGCCTCATCTCCTAAGCAGATAACCTATGATTCAAGTTTCTAAATATCTGAAAATATATTATGCACAATCGAAAAGTCATACGCAACAATTCCTCCAAAACACCCACCCCAACCCGTTTCGGATCCATACCGAACAATGTTTTTTAGATTCCAACGGCGTGCACTGTAAGCAATTTAGCCCCACTCGTCAATTGGGAGATAACCTGCTTTTTCTATAGGGGAAAACCCTATAAGGGCATGCAATTAAGCTACAGTACCCGTTTAATAGTACTATAAACCAAGAAATAGCGATTTTGTTATTTTCCAAATTTTTTGGCGATATAAACCCGAAGTGGGCACTTACAAAAAGCACTATCCCCAAAAGCAACTGAGTATTCGCAATTTCTCGAAGTCTTACTCAGACACTCGACCGAGTCAGGCAGCCCAATGTCTTTTATATCGCAAATATCTCTGAATCCGTTCTTGTAGCATTGAAAATCCCTCTTACACTCCATTTGACGGAGGATTTCTTCTATTTCCCCATTGGTCTTGATCCCAGTATCCATGGTTAACCCCTTATAAACCATCTCATATAGTTACTATCATGTAAACGGCGGAGCAAAATTGTACCATCTGGCGGGCGGTTGAAATTTGTACCA
>CAZOPG010000193.1:0-4686 GCA_964581585.1 uncultured Planctomycetaceae bacterium
ACACAACGGCTTTACCAAGAAAGTAGCCTAATAAGAACTTATGACTGTCGAGTAACTTAAAAAAGAGAGGTGATAATGATTATGAAAGAATTTGACAAAAAGGAGTTCGATTCCCTGGCCGCAGAGTTCCGTTATGTGATAACTGACCTTATCTGTCGCGCCAAATCAGGGCACATCGGTGGTGCGCTTAGCCTGGTTGAAATTATCATTACGTTGTATTATCGGGTAATGAAGATTGACCCAAAAAATCCCCAATGGCAGGAGCGGGACAGGTTAATTATGTCAAAAGGTCACGCGGCACCAGTACTTTATGCAGCACTGGCATACAAAGGTTATTTCCCGCCGGCCTGGCTGCCTACGATGAATGCCGACGGCACTCGTCTACCCAGCCATGCCGACGCACGAACCGTTCCTGGCATCGATACTACTACCGGCTCTTTGGGACAGGGCCTCAGTTGTGCATGTGGAACAGCCTTGGCAGCTAAGATGAACAAGCAAAATCATAATGTCTTTTGCATTATCGGTGACGGCGAAAGCAACGAGGGCCAAAACTGGGAAGCCGCTATGTTCGCGGCCCATCGCAGGCTTGATAATCTCATTGCGATATGTGACTACAACAAGCTGCAAATTGATGGCTTCACAAAGGATGTACTCGACCTCGAGCCGTTAGTTGACAAATGGAAAGCGTTTGGCTGGGAAGTTTTTGAAATGGACGGACACAACTGGGACGACATTCACAACACAATTAATAAGGCTATCTTGGTCAAAGCAAAACCTGCGATGATTATAGCTCACACTATTAAGGGAAAAGATTGCTGTGAAATTGAAAACAAGCCGGAAAGTCATAATATTAAAGTTCCTGATAAAGCAGCCTATGAAAAATACACCGGTGCCCTTGCTAATCAGAATGTAAAATTACCTTATTAAAAAGGATTATTGAAATGGAATTACATGAAAAAGAAATGAGATTCGTTTACGGCGAAACTCTTAATGAACTGATAGAAGAAAACCCCAATGTTTTATGTCTTGAGGCCGACCTTAGCAAGGCTTCCGGAACTAATCCAAAAGTGGCTGAAAAATATCCTGACAATTTTGTAAACTCTGGCGTTGCAGAGGCCAACATGATATGTATAGGAGCAGGCCTTGCTGCGGAAGGTAAAATACCGTTCTGCGCAACTTTTAGCTGCTTTGCTTCAAGGCGGGTGTATGACCAGATAACCATCAGTGTCGCCTATGCCAATAACAACGTAAAGATAGTCGGCACCGCACCGGGTATAACAGCAGGTCCAAATGGCGGCACACACATGTGTTTTCAGGATTTGGCAATAATGAGAGCTATGCCGAATATGCATGTCTATAGCCCCTGCGATGCTTATGAACTGAAGTCTATGATGAAATATATGGCGAAAACAAAACAGCCTACCTATATGCAATTGATAAGACCTAAGACTGGCAAGGTTTTTGACGAAAGCTACACGTTTAATCCAGATAAAGCGGTTCTTATTAAGGAAGGTTCCGATGTTACCATCGTCTCTACCGGCTATATGACCCAGTTCACAGTCAAGGCTCTGCAGCAGCTGAATGATATCGGAATTGATGTTGAACTGCTGCATTATCCTTCGGTCAAACCATTTGATGAAGTGGCAATTGTCAAATCAGCTAAGAAAACCGGCTCTGTCGTAACTGTTGAGAATCAGAGTATTATCGGAGGACTCGGCGGAGCAGTCTGCGAAGTTCTTGCCGAACAATTCCCAACTAAGGTTAAACGGCTGGGCATACCTGACCAATTTGGCGAAGTGGCTACTGAAGAATATCTATTTGATAAACACGGATTTGGAATAAAACATATTGTCAAAGCATGTAAAGATATGAAGGAAGGAAAATAGCTATGAAATTTGCGATAGGTTCGACAAAAGCGGGTCTGACTCTGAAGAAAGAGCTGATTGATTTTCTGACAGAACAGAAATTTGAGGTTGATGACCTTGGAATGAAAGAGGGCGGAGAGTTTGTGCCTTATTACGAATCAGCGGCGCGGGTTGCCAAAGCAGTCAGTGAAGGCAAATATACCAAGGCGATAATTATTTGCGGCACCGGTGCCGGCAGTGTGATAGTTGCGAATAAATTCAAGGGTGTTTACGCAGTTCATGCCAGCAGTGAGTATGAGGCCAGCCGAGCCAAGATCATTAATGATGCCAATGTGCTTGTGTTGGCAGAATGGCTGACACCGCCGCAACATGCCAAAGAGATGGTCAAGGCATGGCTGGGCGCCGAGTTCGGCCAGGGCTTTGCGACAGAGTGGGTGGAGTTTCTGCGGAACGGTTGTGAGGAAGTCAAAAAAATCGACAATGAGAATTTGAAATAGAGCAAAAAATGGATCGAAAGAAAGAAATATGTGAACTGCTGGACCTTTCGCCCGAAGAGATAAAAGCCAAATGCGGCGAACGGTTGATTGTTTGTTCTAACGTCGATGCTCTGCACGAACGCTTTGCCAAAGATATCTTCGACCAGATTCACGCTAACAACGAGCGAGGCAGTAAAACAACTTTAATTTTGCCAGTTGGCCCGACGGGACAATACCCGATTCTTGCTGATATGATAAACGCTGAGAGATTGTCGCTTCATGATTGCTGGTTCTTTTTTATGGACGAATATTGCGATGAGGCCGGCAAGGCGGTAGGTGTAAATCATCCGTTGAGTTTTAAGGCCCAGGCTCAGAGGCTGTTTCTTTCAAAACTGGACAGCAACTGCTCGCTTCGAAAGGAGCAGGTGATATTCCCAGATGAAAAGAATGTAGGCGAGTTAGCGGATATGATAAAAAACACAGGCCAAATCGATACATGTTATGGCGGGATTGGCATCCATGGCCATGTCGCATTTAATGAGCCTGCAATTGGCATTAAGGATACCGATCCAAGGCGCGTGGATCTGAATGATTTTACGGTAACGATCAACGCGATCCGGGCCGGTGTTGGTGGAAATCTGGAATGTTTTCCCCGACATGCTTACACACTGGGCATGAGGCAGATTCTTGCCTCTCGAAGAATTCGATTATATTGCCGCAACGGCTGCGAATTCGATTGGGCCAATACCATACTACGGCTAGCCCTGCTCGGCGAGCCTGGCGATGATTACCCCGCAACTCACATTCGCCAGCTCAATTACGTCATAACCACCGATGAAGCAACGCTGAAAAGGCCCGTCAACAGGATTCTACTGTAATTATTACTCCAAGGCTCCAAGTCACCAGGTGGTTTCGGCTGATATTGTACCACCAGTGACAATATTATCGTTACCATTATAGAGCACAATTCTTTGGCCGGGACAGGGAGCAAATTGAGGTTGCTCGAACTCAACGGTTATTTCTGTTTCTGTTGTATCAATAAGCCTGCATGGCCGAGTGTCACCACAAGAACGAATTTTCCCGAATAAATGGCTACCGGAAACAAGCTCTTCGGGTATTAGGGTGTTGATTTGATTTGCCTTAATAGTACGACAGTTCACCTCTTCTCTGGAACCAAGTGCGATGGTATTTGTCCGGCCATCTATTTTGCCCACATAAAGCGGCACCCCGCCGGCAAAGCCAATGCCCCTTCTCTGGCCAAATGTATAATTGGCAATCCCCTCATGCATACCAATCTTGTTTCCCTGCATATCTGTTATGTCTCCGGCTTGGTTGGTCTGGGCATCAGTTAAGGCTTCTCGATAGTTTCCTTCGCCAGCGAAACATAATTCCATGCTTTCCGGCTTTTCGGCAACAGTCAAATTCAACTCGGCAGCAAGCAAACGTACTTTTTCTTTCGTCAATTCGCCCAGAGGCAAAATTAGCTTTGCGAGTTTCTCCGAAGCGATGCCATACAGAAAATAGCTTTGGTCCTTGCCTTTGTCCTCTGCTCTGCCAAGGAATGCTCTGCTATTGAATTTGGAAACTCTGGCATAATGGCCTGTAGCAAGATAGTCGACACCGAACCTCTGTTGTACAAAATCCCAGAGAAGCGAAAACTTCAGAAAAGTATTACAGTCAACACAAGGGTTGGGAGTCAGACCATTCGCATAGGATTGGCGGAATGGTTTTATTATAAGTTCTTCAAAGGCTTCGGTAACATCTACAAAATAATGGGGTATATTCAGCTCATTGCAAACAAAGGCAGCATCGGCACCACAGCAGCCGCGTTTACCTGTGTTACAGGCAACAGGAATTTTCATCGTGATACCCAGCACATCCCAACCCTGCTCTTTGAGCAGAGATGCTGTAACGCTGCTGTCAACCCCGCCACTCATTAAAACCACTATCTGCCTGGAGTTATCTTTCTTGGGTTGCCAAGGCGAGAAACTCGGTTCTAATAGATTGATGTTCCACTTATCAGCTGTCATATGTTTAGAAGTTTCATTAGAATAGGACTGTATTGACGTCTCTTTAAGGCGGTATCAGGCAATATAATAATGTTTTTTTTCACTTATAACCCCCTCGTTCCCTAATGAACAAATTATACTCATTTCCTTGAATCTCGGCAATTCTAAACAAATTTTCTTCTTAAATCAAACAAAAAAATTGACTTTTTTGTTGACATGGATTCGTCATTCAACTATATCGAGCGAACCTTATAAGAATTTTGGTAATATCAGTGATGTGAAAAGGTTGAAAGGAGACCAATTCAATGTTGGATATAACAAAGTTACAGGCAGCGG
>CAZOPG010000194.1:0-4663 GCA_964581585.1 uncultured Planctomycetaceae bacterium
TTGGTGGTACATAATTGCTCCGCCAGATGGTACAATTTTACTCCGCCGTTTACATCTCTGAGAAGAATAGTCAAAAACCAATTTTTGCATCTTTTCTTGGTGCCAATAAAGTTGCCAAAGCTGTTGAAGTATTGGTGAGCGGTGGAATACCACAATATGACTCGCCAGAGAGTGCTGTCCTTACGATTAAAACGATGGTTGATTATGTCAGATGGCGCACTCGGCCCAAGAGAGTGGTTAATGTATTTGGTGTCAACCGAAGAAAGGTTGAAACGATAGTTGAAAAACATCTCAGGCAGGGAACTCGCGAGATCGGAGAAACCGAGTCAAAAGAGATACTTGAAGCGTATGGTTTTGTTACACCAAAAGGCACCGTTGCGACAACAGCAGAACAAGCAGCAAGTATTGCCCAACAACTCAGGTTTCCTGTCGTAATGAAAATATGGTCACCCGATATTTTACACAAATCAGATGTTGGTGGTGTTAAGGTCGGTCTTAAAAATGCTCAGGAGGTCATGGACGCTTTTGACCTGATGATGTATCGAATACCAAAGAAAATGCCTAATGCTGATATTCTCGGCGTTCTCGTTCAGGAGATGTGCAGAAGTGGAAAAGAAGTTATTCTTGGGATGAACCGTGACCCCCATTTCGGCCCTTTGATGATGTTCGGAATGGGTGGAACAATGGTCGAAGTTCTTAAAGATGTATCCTTCTATCTGGCACCGCTGACTGCTGAAGAAGCTAAGCAAATGCTCATCAACACAAAAACATATAAGATGTTAAGGGGAGTGCGAGGTGAAAAAGGTGTGGATATAGATGCGATTGCTGAGGGCTTGCAGAGACTGTCACAATTAGTTACAGAATTTCCTCAGATTCAGGAGATGGATATAAACCCGTATGTTATTGGCCCGGAAGGTACGATGCCAATCGCGGTTGACGCAAGAATGAGTGTAGAAAAAATCTGATAGAGAGAAATAAAGATGCAGAAATTTAATTGGAAAGAAAAGTACAACGATAAAGTAAGCAACGCTGCTGTTGCTATGAAATTGATCAAACCCGGCAACAGCATATTCATTGGCACAGGTTGCGGCCAGCCGCAGCATCTTGTCAACACCCTGGTTGAGCATTCAAATCATATTTACGATGCCCACATTATTCAGCTGTTGACTATGGGCTCTGCACCTTATGCCAACGAGAAGTTCCGTGAAAAATTCAAAATGAACAGTTTCTTCGTTGCAGCCAATGTTCGTGATGCATTAAACAAAGGCATTGGGGATTATACACCAATATTCTTGTCAGAAATACCAAATGAGTTTGAGAGCGGCAGGATACCAGTAGATGTTGCATTGATCAGTGTATCAGCGCCGGATGCAAGCGGTCTATGCAGCCTTGGCGTCTCTGTTGATATTGTCAAGTCAGCCGTGGCCAATGCCAGATATGTCATCGCTCAAGTCAATGGTCATATGCCACGAACATTTGGTAATAGTTTCATTCATATTAATGACATTGATGCACTCGTACCTTACGATGAAGATGTTATCGAAAGCATAATACCAGAGCCTGATGAAACACTTCGACGCATTGGGCAAAATATTGCCAGGCTTGTCGAAGATGGAAGTACTATTGAATGTGGCATAGGACGCATTCCACAGGCACTTGCAGAGTTTCTAAAGGACAAGAAAGACCTTGGCATTCACACCGAAATGTTTGGTGATTGGATTATAGATTTAATTGAATGTGGGGCTATCACCTGTTCAAAAAAGTCCCTCAATAACGGTAAGATCGTTGCAAGTTTTTGCATGGGCTCAAAACGACTTTACGATTATATTGATAACAACCCCTTTTTCGAATTTTATCCAACCGAATATGTCAATGACCCGCAGGTAATAAGCCAGCATGATAAAATGATAGGAATTAATGTTGGATTGGAAATCGATCTGACCGGACAAGTTTGTTCAGACTCATTGGGCTATCAATTCTACAGTGGCATTGGCGGACAGGTTGACTTCATTCGCGGCGCCGCCCGAAGCCGAGGCGGCAAAGCTATAATTACAATGCCCTCAACGGCAAAGAATGGCAAGGTCAGCAGAATAGTACCTCACCTGACAGAAGGTGCAGGCGTGGTTACAACTCGCGGCGACGTCCACTATATAGTTACCGAATATGGTGTTGCGTATCTACACGGCAAAAGTATCAGGGAACGTGTATTGTCGCTAATTAATATTGCACATCCGAAATTCAGAACCCAATTGATTCAAGCTGCAAAAGCCCAAAAGTATGTCTATGCCGACCAAATCGAATTGGATACCGAAAAAACTTCTTATCCGGAAGAACTCGAACGCTATGACACATTGAAGGATGGTACAGAGATATTCTTTCGACCTGTTAAGCCTACCGATGAGACTGCATTGTCGGAAATGCTGTATTCTTTAAGTGGCTCATCTGTTCAGACACGATACATGGCTCAGACAGTCGGCTTTCCACATCGAGATGTCCAGAAATTAACAAATATCAATTATAGCCAGGACATTTCTATTATTGGTACTGTTCCGAGTGTTTCCGGTGAACAGGTTGTTGTAATCGCCCAGTACTATTTTGATCCTAAGACTCAAGCCGCTGAAGTTGCATTTTTAGTTCAAGATGAATGGCAGCAAAAAGGATTGGGCACTTTTCTGCTTGCGTATCTCACACAAATTGCCAAACAGCGAGGTGTAAGACGTCTTTACGCTAAAATTTTGCCGACCAATAAGCCTATGCTGGCGATTTTTCACAACTCAGGATATAAGGTTAAAACTGAATTTGACGGCGAAGTTTATAGTGTAATGTTCGACTTGATAGAGCAGGACGAATAGGGAGAGATTTTGGCAGCAAGAAAGACTGTTTTTATTCATTCAACTCAGCTTGAAAAATATGAGTACCCCGCCCAGTGTCCATTCAATATCAGCCGGGCAGGTAAAGTACAAAAAATTATAAGTTCGATGGGACTATTCACAGGCAATAGCAGAAGTAAAGCTGTCCCCAAACCAGCAGAAAGAACTGTTCTGGAAAAATTCCATTCAGGCCGTTATTTGGATGCTTTGCAAGCCTCTGCCAAAGGCAATTTTGGTATTGAAGCACTTCATATGGGAATTGGAACGCCGGATTGTCCTGTCTTTGGCGATATGTATGACTATGCAGTTCTGGCTTGTGGAGCAACATTGACTGCTGCAAATTTGATCCTTTCAGGCGATGCTGAATTAGCTTTTAATCCATCAGGCGGTTATCACCATGCAGGCCCGGAACTGGCCGCGGGCTTTTGCTATATCAATGATGTAGCACTTGCTTGCCTGGTATTAGCCGAGGTAGGCAAACGAGTCCTTTATCTTGACATTGACGTTCATCATGGTGATGGTGTTCAAAACGCGTTTTATGACCGCAATGATGTAATGACCATATCATTTCACGAGAACGGCAAAACACTTTTTCCTGGAACGGGATTCGAGGATGAAATCGGAATCGGTCAGGGGAAGGGCTATTGTGTAAATATTCCCTTGCCGATAGGAACCTATGATCAGGCATATATGGAAGCGTTCAAAGCTATAGCACCGCCATTAATTGATGCGTATAACCCTGACGTCATTGTCTTTGAGTTGGGGGCAGACGCACTTGCAAGTGACCCTCTTGCGCATCTTTGGCTGACCAATAATACTTACGCCGATATTATTCATAGCCTGTTAAATTTCAACACGCCTATCCTGATGACAGGTGGTGGTGGTTACAATATCGACAATACTGTAAGAGCATGGGCATTGGCTTGGAGTGTACTTTGCGGCGCCGATTCCGAAAATCAAGAGGCTAACATAGGTCTCGGTGGCGTCATGCTCGAAAGTACTGATTGGCATGGTGGATTACGAGACAGACAGCTACCTGTCGATAGCCAACAATGCGATGCAATATCGCAGAATATTGATGGGACAATAGAAATAATTAAAACTAATGTTTTTCCTTTTCACAAAGTTTAGTTTTTTGATATTACAACCTTTTCGAAACGAAGCATAATTCTAAAATCATTCAAATATAAATTGGGTTAACCCAAGCCTACCATTTGCAACAGTTTGAAGCCTTTAGTCTGCCATCGCGATTCGGCCACCATCCTGAGTAGTTATCTTGCAACTATACCAATTGGATTTAATTCCTGCGACTTATCCCAACAGAGAAACGACCGTAAGAAAGTGATAAATACTGATTACAGACTCAATCGTCATTGATATAAAACGCTCTTATTAAATCCAAATAGTATCATTACTCATTTACTCACAAATACTTATAAAAGCCAGCAACGCACAGGTAATCCGTATGCCAGATATCAAATTATCAAAAAAAGATTTGACTAAGAATGAACAAGAATGTACTATGTGCGTATATAGTCATATAGTATTATATATCAGAAGGCAAAATGTTAAGTAAAAAAAAACAGTTATTGTTTGAAAAACAGGCGGAAATCGTAAAAGCGATAGCTCATCCGTTAAGAATAGCTGTGGTGGATTTTCTTAAAGATGGCCAGCAGTGTGTCTGTGATATCGCAGGACACGTTGGCTCTGAAAGGTCGAATGTTTCACGTCACCTTTCGGTAATGGTTAATGCTGGTATACTCGAATACCGCAAAGAGGGGCTCAAGGTTATT
>CAZOPG010000195.1:0-4639 GCA_964581585.1 uncultured Planctomycetaceae bacterium
CCTTAGCGGGCTGATTAAAATAGCGAAGCGTTGCGCTTCAAATTAAAATTCAGGGTAAATAATATTGGCAGTGGATTGTATTATTGTGACGGTGATGTCAATGACTGCAATGTCAGCGGCAATGACGGTGAAGGATTTGATGACTGCTGGGCAACGGTAAATAACTGCGTTGTAAAAGATAACTTCGGTAGCGGTTTTTATTTCTGCGATGCGACAATTACAAATTGCACCATAAGCGGCAATGACTGCGGACTTGACCAGTGCGACGGCCTAATCGAAAATTGTACGATTACCGGCAATAACGCTTTTAACAGAAGTGGTGGCGGATTGAATGACTACGACGGACAAATCCAGGGCTGTACGATCTCCGGCAATTACGCGGATATGGACGGCGGCGGATTAAATGAATGTAACGGGCAAATCTCCGACTGCACTATTGCCGGCAACGATGCAATATGGGGTGGCGGGTTATACGATTGTCAGGTGTACATTAGCAATTGTATCATAAGTGACAATACGGCCAGATATGGCGGCGGAATGTGGTACTGCAACGGCTCCATCATCAACTGCACAATTGTCAAAAACACAGCGACCAACAATTATGCCGGTGGAATGACATATTGCTACGCTGACATTCTTAACTGTATCGTCTCGGACAACAGCAGCCCGCAGATTCAGTACTGTTCAGAGCCTAACTTCAGTTGTGTCCAGAATTATACCGGTGGTACGGGCAATATCGACGCAGACCCATGCTTTGCCGATGCTAACAACGGTGATTACCATCTGATATCGCAGGCAGGAAGATGGGACCCGAACGCCAGCCAGTGGGTTTATGACGCAAATACAAGTATATGCGTTGACGGCGGGCAGCCCGGAATGAGTTGGGGTCAGGAACTGTGGCCGCACGGAATTTGTATCAATATGGGCGTTTACGGTGGTACAACGCAGGCGAGCATGTCCCTGTCAGATATAGGAATCATCGCAGATCTGAATGGCGACTTCTTTGTGAACTTCGAGGACTTCGCAATCTTTGCTGAAAAATGGTTCCTCGCTCAACCTCTATTAGCTGCGGACTTCGACCGTAACAATAATGTTGATGCAAACGACCTAAAAATTCTGGGTCAATACTGGCTCCTCGGTCTGTCAGATACCACTTTTCCTTCGGTAGTATATGATGGTTTTGAAAGCGGCGACTTCAGCCAGAATCCATGGCTACTCTCAGGCGATGCAGCTTGGTCAGTTTCCGCCGATGGTGTGAACGAAGGAATTTATTCAGCCAAATCCGGGACGGTTGTGCAATATGAGGAAAGTATTTTACAGCTTACCCTCAAACTGGAGTATGGAACCAACAGCATCAGCTTCTGGTTCAAGACTTCTTGTGAAGCCAATTATGATTATCTGAAGTTTTATATCGATGACGTATTGCAGGAGCAGTGGGATGGCAATCAGGATTGGCAGCTAAAAACCTATACGACTACTCCAGGTGTTGAGCATACCTTCAAATGGGTTTACGATAAGGATTATATCGCTGCTAGCGGCTCCGATTGTGTCTGGATCGATGATGTTAGGTTGTTTTATGACCCGCGTCCATAAAGACGGAAAGAGCTAAATATTTAATTCTAGCAGTTCGCTGGGGCCAAGGCTTTTTAGCTGTCCCAGCAGATTTCTGCCCAGTCTAGCTTTGATTACAACGGCGTTGTCGATGTACTCTTCGTTCAAGACTGTAGCATTGGCTCGCAGAAAGCTTTGCACCTTGCCGTTACTCATGTCGCTTCTGACACGAACTTCAACCTCATTTCCTCTGTATATTTCGAGCACATAATCGTGAAGTTCCTCAACGTTCAATCCTGTTCTGGCTGAAATGCATAAGGCATCCGGGTACAGCGTTTGAAGTAATTCGAGCTGAGCGATATTTTTTATTGCATCAACTTTGTTAAGCACTACCAGTGTTTGCTTGTCGTTACAGCCGATTTCCGCAAGAACATTCTTGGCATTCTGGGCCTGATCATTGGCCTCTTCGCTGGAAACATCGACAACATGCAGGAGCAGATCGGCGTTGACAGCCTCTTCAAGGGTGGCTTTGAAAGAGGCAACCAACTGGTGTGGCAGATGTTTTATAAAGCCCACCGTGTCGCTGAGCAAAACTGTCCTTCCGCCCTCAAGATTCCATTTGCGTGTTCTCGTATCAAGAGTGGCGAAAAGCCTGTCTTCAACGAAAACACCCGCATCGGTAAGAGTGTTCATAAGGGTACTCTTGCCGGCATTTGTGTATCCTACAAGGCAGATTTTGAACATATCGCCTCGCGACTGTATCTCTCGTATTTTACGCTTATCCAGTTCTACCAACTGGTGCTTCAGTTCAGTTATACGCTTGTTGACGAGTCGGCGATCTATCTCTAACTGCTTTTCGCCGGTACCTCTTGTGCCTATTCCACCAACGGCACCGACTCCCGTTCCGCCGGCAGCACCGGCAATAGTATCAAGGTGCGACCACATTCGTGTCAGCCTGGGATAAGTGTACTCAAGCTGGGCCAACTCAACCTGCAGTTTGGCCTGGGTTGTCCTGGCGCGGGTGGCGAAGATGTCGAGAATCAGTTCGCTGCGGTCGAGGATTTTTACCTCAATGATTTTTTCAAGTTCGCGAATCTGGGCCGGCGACAGGTCATTGTCGAAGATTACCACGTCAGCCTCAAACTGCTCGACACGATCCCAAAGCATTTTAGCTTTGCCGCTGCCAATATAAGTAGCGGGGTTGATCCTCGATATTTTCTGCTGAAAACGATCGACAACAACAGCGCCGGCACTCTCGGCCAGGGCAGTAAGCTCAGCGAGATTGTCGCCTCTGCTGTTATCCCTCTTCAGATTTGCCCCAACAAGAATGGCCCGCTCCCTATGAACGGCTAAATGCTCTCGTATTTGTTCCAATTAAAACCGTCTCAACATTATAACCAAACAAAAATTAAATATTTGCAAACTTCCGATGTGCCTCATTATACAACAAATTCTCCTGTTTTACAACAAAAACAAACTGTAATACAATGCAGAGAGAATAACGTAATTTTGAATTGTGGTGGTAGGCTTTTATAAAGACAGCGGCTCTTTTTCTCTTAAATTCCGCTTGCCTTACTCAGAAATATTTAATGACGCCTCTAAAAATTCGTTTTGGCTGACAATCATCTCTTTTTTCTCTTGATTGGCAATCGTTTTAGTGATACAATTAAGAGGGTTAAAACCTTTTTTGAGGAGAAGAAGAAAATGGAAAATGGAGAATTATCAACTCGGTTAGTAATTGTAATTTCAATCGTAATTTTTTCGAAGTGCATGGCAAACCATTGTCAGGCAAATGTCAGCCAAAATTCTAATTGCCCGCAGAAACAATCACAGAAAATAGAAACATATATATTGGAGAAACACCAGGGAATCGAAAACATTTACAACCGTCAAATTGAAGCGTTGGAATTGTCCGTTGAAAACAAGGCCAAAAAACTCGGAGCATCTTACATTAATCTGTGGCTAGAGTTTCATATGATGATAGAGGGTCGGCTGGCCGCTAACAGTTACTTTTTAAGGCCTGATATAAGGCACGAAACAAAGTCTGATGTATTCAGACTTCGTGAAGATATGATCAAAAGCTATGCGATAACCTCAGCTAAATTTTTCTTGCTGGACCCTGAAGCACGCAAACTTATCTTTTATATAAGGACCAGCAACAACTACAGCGATCGAATTCGCAAACAGACACGCAAAGTACTTGTCGTCATGGATCAGTCTCAGTCAACCTTAAAACATATTCAGGAGCAAAGGCAATACAATCTGGAGAAATTAGCCTGTCTAAAAAATGATCTAAAACAAAAAGCATTAGCCCTTGAGCAATACACAAAGGATCGGTCTGAAAACCATAAACAGGGCATAGTAAATATGATTGCCTATGATAGCGAAAACTACATGGCCATTATCGATGACAAATTAGTTCGCCAAGGCGACTATGTGGACGGAGCCAGGATTTTAGGAATACAGGCAGAAGAAGTGGAGTTCGAAAAAAACGGCAAAAGCTGGGTTCAGAAACTCTATGATCAGTAAGATTCACCCCCCTAATATGCTTGATCTCTCAATCTTCGGATAGGGAAATTAAAGAAGACTAATTGGAAATAGTCACCTGTTTTTATTTCAGATAATTAGTCGTCTCTGGGAAATTCATAAGTGTTTGAATTTAAGCGTTTTGTTCGTGATATTGGCCGTAAGGCTATCGAGGTAGACCCACAACCGCAAGAGTACCTTGAACGTGCGGAGAAATTATTGGATCAAACTCGAAAAAGTAAGAACAAGCTTTACAGCATCTATGCTCCAGAAGTGGAATGTATCAGTAAAGGCAAAGCTCATAAGGCGCTACACTTTTGCTCCGGCGTTTACACAAATAGTTCCCCCATATTCTTCAAACAATAATTTGGCAGGTATTTTGCATTGTAAAAAAAGTTGGCAAGGGCTATCTGTATCCAAGTTTACAAAACTTATAATTTTTCAAAGATCTTCCGAAAATGAAAGCCATATATCGCTAAGGTCAATGCCAATGGCAAAAATCGAGGGTACCTGAACAATGTTTCCCAAAAGAGTCCCCAAAAATAACGCTTTTCTTCTCCAA
>CAZOPG010000196.1:0-4621 GCA_964581585.1 uncultured Planctomycetaceae bacterium
TCTCACTCCCTGGTAGCAACCAAAGCCGTTGAAAAGGCTCTGGGAATAGAGGTTTCAAAACAAACGGATATTGTTCGGCGGCTTTTGCATTACTCTGAACAGATGCAGAGCCATGTGTTGCACATTGGTTATCTGGCGGCTCCGGACTTTTTTGGCGTCAAGTCGGTTGTTCCACTGGTCAGTATTGCCAAAGATGCCGTATTGACGATCGTCAGGGCACATCGTATTGCCAATGAATGGTCCGAACTTCTTGGCGGCAGGATTACACATCCTGTTACAATCAAGCCAGGCGGTTTTACACGTTTTCCAAGCGAACAACAGCTAAGAGAATTGAAGCAAACACTCACCGATGCTGTGACTGACCTTGGAGTAATTGTAGATGTGGTTTGCAGTGTAGCTGATAAAATACCGGCCTTTGAGCGTGAAACCGAATATGTATCACTTCGTGAATCGGCTATGTACTCTTTCTATGATGGTGAAATAGTGTCAACTGACGGCCATACTTGTGATGTCAGCAAATGGGAAAGCGTTGCCAACGAATATGTATCCCCACAATCAACAGCAAAATGGGCCAAGTGGCACCGCGGTTCATATGCGGTTGGTGCATTGGCAAGGTTTAACAACAACTATGGCCAGCTTGTTGATCCTGCCAAGGCATTGGCGGAAAAAATAGGGCTGAAACAGGGATGCTGCAATCCATATATGAATACAGTTGCTCAGCTTGTAGAGTGTGTCGAAATTGTCGTGACGAGTCTGAATTTGATCGACGAGTTGCTAAGTGCCGGCCTGTCGGAAGAGAAAGTAAGCGTAAAGCCAAAAGCAGGTATAGGCTCTGCTTCTGTCGAGGCTCCACGCGGAATACTGTTCCATAAGTATGAATTTGACAAAAAAGGTATATGTACTGCTGCTAACCTGTGCATCCCTACAAATCAGAATCATGCAAATATTCAGATGGATTTTGAAAAGATTGTCCCTGAAATAATCGATGAGGGCGAAGATAGTGTAAGACAAAAACTTGAGATGCTGGTTCGCTCTTATGACCCATGCATATCCTGTTCAGCACATATGCTGAATGTGCAGTTTGTAAAATGATTTCTGATATAACCAGAGACGTAATCGTTCTAGGACTTGGAAACCCGCTGATGTCTGACGAAGGTATTGGCGGATTTCTTGTTGAAAGGTTTTTATCCAGACAGCAGGATTACCCGCAAGTAGAATTCCTTGATGCTGGCACCGCGGGTATGAGTATTCTGCATCTTATCGCAAACCGCAAAAAGGTTGTTTTTATTGATTGCGCTTTTATGGGTGCCGAGCCTGGCAGCATAAAGAAATTCAGTCCTGAAGATGTTAAGAGCGTAAAAAAACTTGCCCATCAATCACTGCATGAAGCAGATTTGCTGAAGATTATCGAAATATCACGAAAGCTTGGCTCGTCTCCAGAAAAAATAGTTATATTTGGCATTGAACCTTCAGAAATCAAGCTGAATATGGGATTGAGCAAGACTTTGACGGCAAGGATGGATGATTATATCGCTGCCATTTCGGATGAACTTTTAGACGAATCGAAATAAAACGTTTTTGGATGTTCCCGCTTGGTGCCGCTCTTATGCTTGTTTGTCTATTCTGTTCCGGAAAAAGTGGTGTCGAGAAGTTCGTCAAGGCCTGGTGCAGTTCCTTCCCATGTAGCCAATACTTCGCTGTCAAACAATAGTACTATAAGCGGTGAAGTAACGAACCATTTTTTTAGAAGTCTGCCTTTCGAACAAAGAGTGTCTTGTGAAACAAGCTGCTGGGTGTCGTTGCCATAGGGGGGCATCTCAATAAAAGCGAAACGTATTGCTTCATCGTTGCCTTTTAGTGAGGAATATATTTCTTCGTAAGTCGGGATGGCTTCTTTGCAATCTGGGCAGTCGAAATGATAAAAAAGCACAACCCATATCCCGGATCGCAATTCATCGGCTATATCGATTTGGTCCAGTTTTGACCATTCATTTTTAATCGGCTCCAACTCATTCGGCTCAACTGCAATCTTGTTTGGTTCCTCTATTGTCGGTGACTCACTAATAACAGGTCTTGGTTGTACCCATTTCTGTGGCGTTACAACTTCGTAAGCTTCTGTCTCCAGTGGCGGTTTGTTGAAAACAAGAACGGCTACGATCGCAGGCAAAATAATAAATGTTGGAATCGCGATTGAAAAAAAATGTTTGGCACTGGGCCATGGTGGGGGCAGAAGTTTTTGGCCTTTAGGTCGAAAGATAGCCAACGCCAGAAAAATTGGTATATCCATCGCTACAAGCGTTATTAGTGGATCAACCTGCACTGAGCCGAAACACCCACAGGATTCAAATCCCGCCAGAGATTTATACAGGGTTACCACTATAAAACCTACGAAGCTAATCAAGGTTAAAAGCCAGACGGCTTTTCTGAACAGGCCGCACAGTAGCCATATCGCCAGGCCAAGTTCCAGTGGAATTTGGATTACGAAAAACATCCATGATTCCCAGAAACCGCTACTGATTATCGGTTCGGTCAGCAGTTGATGGGTTTTCAGAATAGCTGTAGCCAGCATCACAATGCCGACAATTGTCATCACGATTACATTTACTTTTTTCATAGTCCGGTGTACGCTTAAATTAGGGGTTTTGTTTGTTTTAATTATTGCGGTTCTTCCCGTTGTACCTGGGTCAGTTCCATTGTGAATTTGTCCAGTTGTCTTTGACCGTCATCATATTTGTTTTGTGCGTTTCGCAGATGACCGCCCAAGGTATCCCAATTTGAAATGAATGTTCCAAATGAAGCGCCGAGTTTTTTCAGGTTCTGCCGAATTTCGGCGGCCTGTTTTTCAATCTGCAGGCCGTGCAGTCCCATTACCACGGTCATCAGATATGCATACAATAAGTTTGGCGAAACGGAAATCACTTTTTTGTCCATCGCATATTGCTGGAGACCGGTTGCGCCGATAGCGGTGTTTACAATCGTCTCATAGTAGATATTTTCAGCGGGGATATACATCATCGCAAAGTCCAGGGTTCCCTCAGCCGGGCGAATATAACTTTCGGCAATCTTGTCGATGTGTTTTCTTACGTCTTTTAGAAACTCTCTTCGCAGCCTATTTTTTTCGGTTTCGTCATCGGTTTTCTGCATAGCCTCGAAATTCGGAAGAGGAAACTTAGCATCAATAGGTACCGAATATTCCGGCATCTGGATGAGAGCGTCGACTATCCTGCCATCGCTGAATTGGTGTTGAAGTTTAAAACTTCCTTTCGGAAGGATGTTTTTCAGCAGATTTTCGAGGGACCATTCGCCGAAATTGCCGCGAAGTTTTGGGCTGGCCAAAATGTCCTGCAGCCTTCTTACATCTGAGCCGATCAGCAGCATTTGTTTGTTGGTTCCATGTAATTGGCCAATCTGGGAGTTCAGCTTATTGAGCATTTCGGCATTGAAACGGAGATTTTTATTAACATTTTCCTGGCCTACCTGCATCGAATTGGCAAGTGTTTCACTGACCTTGTCCTGGGCGACTCTTAACGATTCAAGTTGCTGCTGCAGGAGTCCGATAGCTGTATTTGTTCCCGCTGTTTCTCGTCGGTTGGCCCAGATGCTGCCAATCAGCCAAACCAAAAGGCCGATCATAAGCAGCCCCAACGCCGCTATTGCAATGATTATGATAATTTCCATGTTCACCTTGATTACGAATTAACCTTGGCCCATTATAGGTTTTCCGGCCTATTTCGTCAAAGACCGAATTTGTGTTGACTAAAATAACCGTTTTTTTTCATTTTTTGCATTTTTTTGCATTTTTTCTGTAACTTATTTGCCGGATTAGCGTCTATAATTGTGTAAAGAGGGAGTTTCTGTCTTGTTAAAACTGGTAAAATAGGCAAAATTTACAAGAATTATTGAAAAAAACGTTTATTTCTGGTATAATAAGGTATTATCTGTAGAATTTTGGAGGCGGGATTTGTGGTTCAGTTGCCGGAGAGGAAAAAACTTGGCCAGTTGCTTATCGAGAAGACGTATCTGAGCGACTCAAGGCTTGACAGTGCGCTTATTCAGCAAAAGGCCAACCATCAATCTTTGGGCAAAGTTTTGCTGGAATTGGGCTATATCAGTCCGAGCCAGTTGAATGAATCGTTGGCTTATCAGGCCGGCATTGAAAAAATCGATATCGATAATGTAATCATTCCGCAGGATGTACTCAGTCTTGTCCCTGCTGAGATCGCTAATCGCTATAATGTGCTTCCATTGGCCAGCGAAAATGGAACTTTATCCGTTGTTATGGCTCGGCCTTTTGACAGGCGTACAATTGAGAACCTGCGGCTAATTACGGGACAGTCAATCCGGCGGTTTTTTGCATATCCGGATCAATTGGAAAGAACGATACTGAAATTTTACGGCAGTGATGTCGCCAGGATGCTTGACAATCTTGCGCCTGTGGAGGCAAAACTGAGCGAGCAGGGTAACGGGCAGATGACAACAGCAAAGCTGCAGGAGTTGGCACGCGAACCTTCGTTGGTCAATCTTGTTAACCTTGTTCTGCTCGAAGCTATTGACGCCCGGGCCAGTGATGTTCATATCGAGCCTTTCGAGAACGAGGTTAAGATCAAGTATCGAATTGACG
>CAZOPG010000197.1:0-4620 GCA_964581585.1 uncultured Planctomycetaceae bacterium
TCGTCACTGACAGCCCCTATTTTGTGCTGAAATATCCATGCCAGCGAGCGGTACAATACTATGCTTCTTTGGTTTTTGGGTATTCCCTTATCACGTAGCAGTTCATAGCCGTTACGCACCCATCGCCAGCGGTCTTGTGGCTGTGTTGCGGGCATCGCTACGGAGATATTGTAAGCCATATTCCAGGCGTGAAAATCCCACACAGACGCAAGCCGGGGTTGCAGGACGGTAATCCATTCCGCAAGCTGCTTTGCATCGAAAAACTGTCCCTGATCTTTCAGCTGGTCGGCTCTTATCCATAATATATCGACAACAAGTCCGCGAAACGCTCCCATCGCCACTGTTGCAAAGGCCAGTGACGGAGGAGCATTTTCCAGCGGCTCATCTGTTATCAGGTTCATTTCTTTGCGTGCGGAATTGATGTAGTCCAGCCGACTCGAGGCCGCCCAGAACAGAAGGGCAGCGACCAGAATACACCCGGAACAAATTATAAAATTGCGTAATCGCATATCAATTTGACTATCAAACAGTTATCCTGGCGATTTCACGACGGCTGAATATCAATATGCCCAGCAATGCCGCGATTATAGCCTTGATCATTAAAATGCCAACAACTGACACCAGAAAAATTACATTCAAAATTTCGGAAGAAACCATATATTTCGTAACGCTAAGGTCAGCGTCAAATTTCGGCAGCAGCCAGATAATCGGCTTTATCGTGAAAGAATAAAAAATAGTCATAGTCTGGCTGAGATAATCGAATGAACCGACAATAAATGAATTTATTAAACCTGTGAAGAAAATTGACAGGCAGACCAATATCGCAACTGGAAATGACAGCCAGGTTGAAACGGAAACCCCCAGCACAGCGAGGAAAATAAGTCTGGCCAGGATTAAAATAACTGTTTTTATATAATTTGCCGTGAACGTTCCAGCCTTATACAAAACCTCCAAACCATCTTCAATCGGAAAAATAACGATAGTATTATTGACAGGTTCATTATAAAAAACTACCGCCAGATAGCCATCCTGAGCGACGACATCGGCGGGAATCTCGATTTCGTGGATTGTACTAATGGTATCCCTTCGGGTTACTACATAACCTGGCGTTTTGGAATTGCCATCGCTGTTGCCGTATTTGATTTGCCGATAATCGCCAATCCACCAAACACCGGTTATTTTTTTGTCCGGCGGCTTCACGGATACATCGTACTTGAAACGTATGAAGATGTTCTGTTCCGGCCCAAGCGATTTGGTATTTATGTTTTCGAATTCCCATACCAGTTCTCCTCCTGGCACGGTAGCGCGAGTTTGAAGCTCTTTCTGAATTATAAGCTCATCGAGAATCTGCCGATCGGTTTTGCCCTCAGGAAGCTGGTCGGCCTTTTTCATTTTTTCATAGGCCTGCAAAGCTTCCTGTTTAACCAGGTTCCTGTCAATTGTCATCGGCAGGGAGGCCCTGGCGGTGAAAAACTGCCTGTCCAGCTCCTGCAGCTCAGTTGCGTCTGCATTGGCTATTCTGGGTATTTGTAATGTCAGGATAAAAATAACAGCAGAAAAGAGCAGGAGTAATATCAGGTTCAACATTAGCACGCCGAGGAATTTGCCGCACAGAAGTTCGAACCGGCGAATTGGCTTGGTGAGCACCATATAAATCTGTTTGTGTTTGATGTCACTGGTAAGCGTATGAGTGGATACGATGATCGTCAGCAACGACAGCAGAAAAGCCGTCAGGCTCAGGCCGTAACTTACAAAACTCTGGAGCTTGCCCTTCGCGGTACCGTCGCCGGTCATAATAACGCTCATAACCGGTAGAAGAATTATCAGCAGCAGCAGGAAAACAATCGCTATTTTCATTCGTACCGCTGTGGCAAAAGTGTTTTTGGCAACAGCCCAAATACTACGCATCGGACCGATCCCCTTGAGGCGAATCTTTAGAATTTGTATCATCTCCGAGCAATTGGTCGAGAACACTCTTCTTGACCTGACCGGCTTCAGCTTCAGTGGTTTCGGGCTGAACTTTTTCGGTCTCAATAGGCTCCAGGTCAGTCTCGGGACTACCTATTAAATCAGAAAGCATCTGCTCGTCCTGTTGAGCCACAGTGACGGTGGTGGCGGGCTGCTTTTCTTCGATCTCCTCGGCCCGGATGACAGGAGGGGCGATGAGTTTGTCGAGAACATCGGAGACCTGACTGGCTTCCTCGGAGACATCTGCGGCTACCGCACCGCTGGTTGGAACTCTCTGGCTTTGAGCCTGATGCACAATATCAATGAAAAACTCTTCGAGTTTTTCCATAGGTGTAGTTATTTCGTAGTCAACATCGGCCTGCTCGACCACAGTTTTGATTTTTTCAAGAGTTTCCTGACTCAACTTCTCGGCAAGTATTTGTGTTTTGTCACTTTGGGTAAGAAGTTCCTTCACCAGGCCTTTTCGCTGTATCCTTCCACCGTAAAGTATCGCGATTCGGTCGCATATATCCTCTACATCTGCCAGCAGATGACTGCACAACAAAACTGTCTTGCCGCGCTTGGCCAGTTCAATGATCAGGTCCTTGATCTGCTTCGTGCCGATTGGGTCCAGTCCGGAGGTCGGCTCGTCAAGAATGAGCAGTTTCGGATCGTTTATCAAAGCGACAGCTAGGCCGATTCGACGAGCCATTCCTTTTGAAAATGTCCCGACAGGTCTTTTGGCCATTGGAGCCAGGCCGACCATTTCCAGTAAAGCCTCGATACGAGCTTTTCGAACTTTTGAATTAAGCCCAAAAATAGTGCCGTAAAAATTCAGCGTCTCTTTCGCGTTAAGATATGGATACAGATATGATTCTTCCGGCAGAAAACCTATCTGGGAAGTGATATTGGGACTTCTCGAGTCGCCGCCGAGAACTATAGCTCTGCCTTTGGTAGGATGCAGCAACGCCAGGAGCATTTTTAGAATTGTCGTTTTGCCGGAACCGTTGGGCCCCAGCAGCCCGAAAACCTCGTTGTCTCTGATCCGCAAATCAAGATTGTCTACGGCAATGACCTTATTACGTCCCCACCAGTCAGTGAAAATCTTGGTTAGTGAAAAAGTCTCAATCGCATATTTTTCGTTGTTTTTGGTCATAAAAAATCCATCAAAAAACCGAGCCTTGCCTCCGCCAATTATCTCAGGAGCAGTGGTTATGGTTACTCTGATTTGGCTATAATGCTTGCGTGCGGCTGCAGCTCTTCGCCAAATCGAACAAGTCTCGCACTGTTGAATACTACGATAAGTGAGCCTGCAAAGTGCAGCATCGCGGCGTAAATAACCGGCAGCCAGCCAATCGCTGCGGCAGAAACACCAAGTATAATAAATATTATTCCAAACAGAAGATTTTGATTGATAACACCGGTCGTCTTTCTTGACAGCTTAATCAAAAACGGCAATCTCCTCAAATCGTTATTCATCAATGCGATCGAAGCGGAATTGATAGCGACATCGCTTCCAGCGGCACCCATAGCGATTCCAAGATTTCCAGCAGCAAGGGCAGGCGCATCGTTTATCCCGTCGCCAACTACCGCGACAGTGTGGCCGTCCTTTTTAATCTGTTCGACGATAACCAGTTTGTCATGCGGCAGACAATGGGCCTTGACGTCAGTACAACCCAATTCAGCGGCAACGCGGTGAGCAACTTCACTCCTGTCGCCGGTAAGCATTGTCATTCTCTTTATTCCATTGCCAAACAATTCAGCAACGGCCTGTCGAGCTTCCGGCCGAGTCTTGTCCTGAAGACCGATCCAGCCGATACAAGCCGAGCCCCTTGCGACATAAAGTGTGCTGAAGCCCTGTTCTTCATGAAGGGCAGGGTCAGAAACAGTGCTAATGTCAACTCCGTTCTCTTTAAGAAAAGTATCCCGGCCAACCAAAATCCTGTCTGCCTGTGAGGATTGGCCTACAGTGGCGGTTACGCCTTTGCCCGGCGTTTCCATAAAATTCGTAGCCTCGGTGAGAGTTAAATTCGCTTCCTTGGCCACAGTTTGCAGGGCCAGGGCTGCGGGGTGTCTGCTCATTTTCTCAGCAGCCGCGGCCAGACTAAGCAACTCCGCTGGCTCAATATTTTCAGCGGGAGTCAGCTTTGTTACATAGAGACTTCCCGTTGTTAAAGTTCCTGTTTTGTCGAAAACAATCGCGGTAATTCTGCCGGCCAGTTCAAGGTCGGCGACTTTCTTTATAAGCACCCCAAGTCGTGCCGAGGCCGAAATTGCCGCGACCATAGCAGTTGGAGTTGCCAGGATCAACGCACATGGGCAGGATACAACCAGGGCACTGATGGCGTAATCTAGCCTTTCCGTGAAGAACCAGATAATGCCGGCAACCATAAGTATTGTCGGCAGGTACCACTTTACATAGCGATCTATTATCCGCATTATGGGTATTCGGCTTTGTTCAGCCTGTATGATCAAAGACTGCACCTTGCCCAAAGTGGTGTCGCTTCCCGCTTTTGTAACTTTAATATCTAGAACGCCAGTAAGATTGGTAGTGCCTGCAAAAGCCTGCAGGCCCGTCACTTTGTCAACCGGAAGAGACTCTCCCGTGATGGTTGCTTCGTTGACTGAGCTTAGCCCCGATACAACCTGGCCGTCAGCGGCGATGTTGTCGCC
>CAZOPG010000198.1:0-4566 GCA_964581585.1 uncultured Planctomycetaceae bacterium
TTAACGGGATTAGAAGAAAAAATAAAAAGTGAACGAAAATATTATTCGTTAGATTCTGTATCAAAACGTGTAAATGCTATTACGAAAAAATATAACATTTCTGTTTGTATGGGCTTTACAGAACAAATTGATAGACGTTTTTTTATTAATCATTTTATTTCATCAAAAGGTAACTTAGTTGGATTTCAAAGAAAACTTTTTCCCGGCAATCCTTTATTACAAAAAGTCTATTCCTCCGGCAAAAAAGTGGTGATGATTCCATTTATGAACAAAACAATTTGTATACTTGCTTGTGCTGACTGGCTATTGCCTGAGCCTGTATTTCAAACTTTAATGTTTGAACCAGATTTGGTTATATGCCCAACCGATGGATACCTATGGTCAGGCGAGAATTTATCTGTTTTGCCTGTACTTGCAAAGTCTATGTCTCTTAATCTCAACGCCCCGTGTGTTATTTCGTTCAAATCAACTTATTCAAATAACGAGAATCATCGAAAACTATTTTCGGGCCTTGCATATGATTGTAATGGCAATGAATTAATGAAAAAAGCCAAGGAAAGCAATGAAACAAGGGTAGAAATTCTCAATATTGATTTAAACCAAAAACAAAAAAAATGGGGCGGTTCAAAATTTCGCTTTGACTACTTAAATCAATAGAACGGACAAAAATCTTTATATCAATTACAGCGTTTCGCACAACAATAGTTCAATGTCATTTCGAGTAAGCCGCAGGCGATCCGAGAAATCTATTTAATAGACCCCTCGACTGCGCTCGGGGTGACAGCGGCGCACCTAATAATCAGATTCAGCATAACCCCCACCCCATAGCCGTCTTCATATCGTCGTGGAAAATTTATTAGCAAATTTTCCACGACATTTTCACAACTGGATCAATTTAGAGTTATCAATTTAAGATAGTTTTGCAGCTGCTCAGTCTATTCCGGCACATACGGCGGCTGCCAGAGTTTACGGATGTCATCAAGGTTATATTTCAACATTGCAAGACGGTCTAATCCGAGACCAAATCCAAACCCATTAACTGACTGCGGATCAAATCCTCCCTTTTTTAGAATTTTAACTGTTAACATACCGCAGCCAGCAATATTTAGCCATTTGTCGCCATATTTGATACTAACTATCAAGGACTGCTCAAAGTATGTAAATTCACCTTGTGGTCGTGTGTATTTGATTTCTACCGGTCCAACAACAGATTCAATCGCTGTGCGAAGCGTTTTTTTCATTGCTTCTAGGTTTGTACGAGCTTCTATGCACAGAAAATCCAGTTCATGATATGCCTTCAAATGTGTGGTATCATCCATCAGTGGACCTGGACGAAACACTCTTCCTGTAGTAAATATACGAACCGGTGGCGTACGGCCTATCATTGCCTGTATAGCCGCTATAGTCGTCTCTCTGCGTAAAACTTTATCCGCATCCACATGATAAACAAGTTCAGGACTTCCACCAGCGGCTACAAAATCGGATTTCTTGATAATTTCCTCGCCTTTTACCATCTTATAAGCCGGCAGTGACTTGCAGATTATTTCCAAGGCTTCCTGTACAGGATGCCCTTTGATCTCAAGTGGTTTAGGTAATGCAAGTAATTTCTCAATAACTTTCTTTGAAAAGCGTTCGTTGGGCACGTTATCTTTTAAGGTTTCTTCAACCATATTAATCATCCTTTCTTTTAATTGCCTGCGTGAATCGTGCAGGCGTTTTTTTACTGTTGTTGTTGGCACTTCAAGAAACTGAGCGATTTCTTTATGGCTGTAGCCGTTAATGTAAAACAACGTTGTCGCCGTTCGCTGGTGCTGGGCCAGGCTGTGTATTGTTTCGAGAACTTTTTCTTTCATCTCTCGTTTTTCAGCGATCATGGCCGGGTCGGCTTCATTTGCTTTCATCTCTGCTGCCGTATCCAATGTTGCCGTCGATATATCTTTTTTTCTTGTGATGCGGTCACAATGTTTGAAAACGATCCTGCGAAACCATCCGCCGAAAGCATCCGGATTATCGAGCTGTGCCAACTGTCTGAAAGCTTCGACAAACGCTTCTTGAGCGGCATCCTCGGCCAGATGGAAATCGCCAAGTATCGAGTAGGCGAACCCGTAAGCCATATCCTGGAACCGACGGACGAGTTGTCCGTACGCATCCAGATCGTGCGCCTGCGCAGCCTTAACCAGTAATTTCAAATTTTCCATATCGAAAGCCTTCTATAATAAAGACCCAAATTAGCATCACAGGGTTACTATATTAAGCCAGATAGAGCTGTTGTCCGGGGTTTATCGTGGGGATATCGTCTTTTTTGGCTAAAATGTCCTCGGCGGCGATCGCAAACGAAGGTGCTATTTCGATAGTGCAGTCCGCAGAGCCGTCCGCTTTTATGGGAACGTCTATTCCGGCTGACCTTAACCAGCCGGCCGCACGGTCAATCATCATTTGACGAGTAACCGCTGGGCTGTCTGTACCCTCTGCGTTTTTGGTCGGGGCAAATTCTTCGCTGCGTTGCGTCTCCAGAATTATCGATTTTTCTGCAAGCGGCAGAGCATCGAAAACAAAAGTTTCCAATTTTATGCCATTAGCATCTTTCGGTGTTACACTCTCGCCGTTTTTGTCGAGATGAGGTATCTTTTTGACAGCACGATGAATCGGCAGGGCAAAACCTTTACTGTTGAGTTGTTCGAGAAAATCGACATTTATAATATGAATGGCAATGCTGCCCAACGAAAAAACGAGCGTGCTGTCAGGGTTTTTCTTCTCGGCCAATTCGTCCGGCAGGTCACTGTATTCGATAACAGTTACCCTGTCATCAGCGAGGCAAAAATTGCCAACTTTTTCTTTCGCTTCAGCCTTGGTCAACGCTTTCGATGACATCTGTGCCCCAGCCAGACTATGCAAGCCGATAAATAGCGGATCAAAAATATTTATGAGCGGATTATCAACCTGAAAGTAGCTGATTATCTCTATGTCTCGTTTTCTCATATCCGCAACAGCGCCAGATTCGTACAAAGCTTTCAGGCTTCCGCCGTGCCCATCAGGCGAAGAGGCAATCTCATCTTTAGCGGCCAGTAAAATCCTGCCGTCGAAATCAAAATTCGGAATAGTACCCTGAATGAAAATAAAAATATTATTTTTATCAAGACCAAAATAATCATTCAACTTGAAAATTTCCACTGTCCGGGCGTGGTTCATCGGGCTTGTCATTACATGCCACGGGAGGGAGCAATTATATTTTTTTTGTGCAGCGACAACGGTCTCGGCAAAAATACTAAACAGGGTTTTGTTCTTGATAGGGCTGATCGGGAAGTTGCCTTTCGGATCGTTTACTCCAAGGCGCGTCCCCTGCCCCCCGGCAACAATAAACGCGGCGACTTTGCCAGATGATATAAGCTGAAGACCCATTGTTTTGGCCTTGTCGTATTCAACCTGTTGTTGGGCATCGGCAAAAATCGCAGGATAAACCGGCGCCGGCGTCAGGTTCGTCGGCACCTCCAGTGGCAATGTGTTCTTTACAAATTTTTCAACCCACCCGTCAATCTCTTCAAAATTCAACTTTTCAATCTGAGACAGAAGTTTTTGACATTGTCTCTCATCCAGTTCATGCCAGAAATCAAAAATTTGTAACTGATTGTGTTCGCTCAAGAGTCGCTTTGTTTCTTTGTAACGTTGCTGTAGATCCATAGTTGCTCCTTTTATTTCATTTTTGCTTTGTTGGAACCGGCAGATTCATCTCGGCCAGCACTTGCTTCATGTCCTCCCATACTTTTGCCCGGTTGTCCTGCGAATAGTTTCGCAGAAGATAAGCTGGGTGGTATGTCGCCATAAATTTTATCGCCTCCGCCTCCGGTGCGGGATAGTATTCATGAAATTTCCCACGCAATTGTCCTATTGGTTTGTTAGTTTCAAGTAGTGTCTTAGCTGCGTGTGCCCCGAGTGCAACAATAACTTCTGGCCTAATAATTTCAAGCTGTCGCCGAAGGAAAGGTAGACAAGATATTATCTCCTCCGGCTTAGGGTCTCTATTGTTTGGCGGTCGGCATTTCAAAATATTACAAATGAAAACTTCCTGACGACTCAGCCCCATCGCTGCGATTATCTTATCGAGCAGCTTGCCTGCCCTGCCGACAAATGGTTCGCCTTTTGCATCCTCATCAGCTCCGGGTGCCTCGCCGACAAACACCAATCTAGCATTGGGATTACCAACTCCAGGCACAGCATTTTTTCGCAAAGACCCCAACTGGCAAGCTCGACACTTGCCGACTTCCTCGGCAATCTGTTCGAGTACAACCGCAACATTATTATCCATCTGTTGTGGTAAAGGCTGATCTATTTCAGCGCCTTTGATAGAAAACCCCGCGAAAAAATCATCCACCTCAACGTGCTGCCGTGCGACTTTCCTGATATCCACTTCCTTTTTCATAGACGCGGATTCTAATCCCATTGGCCAAATTAAGCAATAAAAAAGAACGCCTACTAGAAAGTAAGCGTCCTTTTGAAAAGCTTGCCAATTTTATATATGAGTCCACTCTAAAAAGGTCACATGCGAGAGGTTAAAATAGTTGAGGTTTT
>CAZOPG010000199.1:0-4529 GCA_964581585.1 uncultured Planctomycetaceae bacterium
AAACAGCCATTGAGATGGAGCTGATAGTCGGATGGCTGACGGACAATATGTTTGAGAGAACCGACAGGGTTGATATGCCCGGCCAGTTTGCTCAGCGAGGCGGGATAATAGATATTTATGCTCCCGTCGCGGCTGGGGCGGATACTTCGGAACCTGTGCGAATAGAATTTTTTGGTGATACCATCGAAAGTGTTCGTCGAATCAATCTCGATACTCAGCGTTCTTCGGAGGAAATTGACAGTATCAATGTCATTGCGGCAGGCGGTAGTGAAGAAATAAGCAGGCGAGAACTTTTCATAAATATTCTGCCGAAAGATACCATTATAATATTGGCCGAGCCGGTTGACGTTCAGGAGGTTGCGGAAGTTTTTTTGGGTCGTGTTGAAAACAGTGAATGTCTATATGACTGGGAGCAGATATACAAGGCGATTAGCGGGTATAGCCAGCTTCACATAAGCAGGTTCGCTGCCTCTGGCGAGAACGATTATCTGAAGCTTGACATAAAGAGTACTCAACGGTTTGAACATCTCAAGGGGCCTTTGTGGGCGGGTAATAAAGCTGCGATTGCTGAGCTTGCCAAAGAGGCACAAGAGGGCAAAAAAGTTCTGCTCTATTGTGAAAATGCTGCTGAGGTTAAGCGAATAACGGAGATACTTGAAGAAACAGTTGGCCAAATCAGTTCAAACTTCACACTGCCAATCGGCTTTGTCCATCAGGGCTTTGAGATTGAATCAATAAACGCGATAATTGTAACTCATCATGAACTTTTCGGGCAATACGCAATCAGGCGGCGAATCAGAGCAGTGGCAGCAACTTCGCCAATCGATACTTTTCTTGACCTCAACAAGGGCGATTATGTTGTTCACCTGTCTTATGGTATCGGCAAGTTCAAAAAAATTGAGACCATCGAAAAGCAGGGTCAAAGGAGTGAATTTCTAACTATCGAATATGCCGACAAGGTGATGATCCATGTGCCAGTGCGGAATATTCATCTTATCCAAAAATATGTGGGGGCCCTTCCGAAACGTCCGCAGCTTAGTAAGATCGGCACAAGCAAATGGGAGCAGCAGAAAAAAAAGGTTGCGACAGCGGTTGCCGACCTTGCCAGTGAATTGCTCGAACTACAGGCTAAACGAGAAAGTATGGGCGGTATAGCTTTTGGTCAGGACAGTACGTGGCAGAGAGAATTTGAAGAATCGTTTCCATACCAGGAAACGCCTGACCAGATAAAAACGGTTGAAGAAATTAAAAGTGATATGCAAACAGCAGTGGCGATGGATAGACTGCTGTGCGGCGATGTTGGGTATGGCAAAACCGAACTGGCGATGCGGGCGGCATTCAAAGCTGTTGAGGGCGGCAAACAGGTTGCGGTTCTTGTGCCGACAACTGTGCTTTGCGTTCAACACGGCAGAACTTTTACAGAGCGATTTGCCGATTTTCCGATAACGATTGAAACGCTTAACCGTTTCAGAACGGCCAAAGAGGCAAAAGATATTACGAAAAAAGCAAGGCAGGGTAAAATTGATGTGCTCATTGGAACACACAGGCTCCTGAGCAAGGATGTTGGATTTAAGGACCTTGGGCTTTTGATAATCGATGAGGAGCAGCGGTTTGGCGTTGAGCATAAAGAAAAGCTCAAAAGATTGCGGGCTGATGTAGATATTTTGACAATGACAGCCACGCCAATACCAAGGACGCTTCATCTTTCAATGATGGGTTTGCGCAATATTAGTTCGCTGTCAACGCCGCCAATGGACAGACGCAGTGTTGTTACAAACGTCAGGCGATACAGTCCGGAACTAATCAAAAAGGCCATCCTTTTCGAGATGAATCGTCAGGGACAGGTGTTCTTTTTGCATAACAGGGTCCAATCAATAGAGCCGATTGCTGAGAAAATACAAAAGCTTATCCCGCAGGCTAGGGTTGATATTGGGCACGGGCAGATGCCAAAACATAAGCTTGAAGAGGCGATGATAAATTTTGTGTTGGGGCGGACAGATGTTCTTGTATGTTCTACGATCATTGAGTCGGGACTGGACATCCCAAATGCCAATACAATAATTATCAATGATGCGGACAGATTCGGATTGGCTCAACTACATCAGCTTCGCGGGCGTGTGGGCAGGTTCAAACATCGGGCTTATGCCTATATGCTGCTGCCGATAACGAGGACAATAACACCGATAGCAGCCAAACGCCTTAAAGTAATTGAAGATTATTCGCAACTTGGTGCGGGATTCAGGATTGCGCTGCGCGACCTGGAGATACGCGGAGCAGGTAATATTTTAGGTGCTGAACAGAGCGGGCATATAAATGTGGTAGGCTATGAGCTGTTCTGTAAGTTGCTTAGCGATACTGTCAAACGAATGAAAAATGAGCCCGTTGAGCAGGTGCCGATGACAGTAATTGATCTTGGTCTTTCAATGTACATTCCGAAAGATTATATACCATCGGACAGGCAGAGGATGGGCGTGTATCGGCAGATTGCTTCGGCCAAAACTACGGAGGACCTGGAGCGGCTGGGAAACGAATTGACAGACCTGTTCGGTAGTGTCGCCGATGAGGTTGAAATGCTTATAGATACGGCTGAGTTGAGAATAATGGCCGCAGCGCGACAGATAAAGAGCATTACCATTTCCGGACTGGATTTGATTTTTGTTTTTGACCCAGGCCGGAAAGACAAAGGTACCGATGAGATTTTTGCAAGGGCGCCGGGTAGAGTTCGCATCCCTGATGGTAAAACGGTACACATCCGTCTGGAAAAGAATTATTTTGAACCAAATACATTAATGAGTATTCTGCGGAAAATGCTTCGCACAAATTAGGATAATGATTTATAATAAAGCTGTGGAGACGTTTATGAATGATAAATTTCGAGTAATTATAAGTTGCGTGGTATTGGCTTTGATAATCGGTTGCGGCAGTGTAAGCGAGGAAAAGGCTGATATTGAAGAGGCTGTTCTTGCCGGTATTGAACCAGAATGGATAACGGAAGAGCCGATATTGCCGGTCAGCGGTGGGTTTGTTCTGTCAATCGATGGTGAAACTATCACATCAGAGGAGGTTATGTCCGAAGCGGCCAAGCCTTTGAAGTTGATATCGCCAAGTAACAGCTACCCTGAATTTGCCCAGCAGATGGGCCCTGTGATAAAGCAGATTCTTGATAATAAAATGGCTGATATTTTGCTGTATCAGGAAGCAAAAAAGAATATACCTGAAAATCTCAGTGATGAAGTGCTTGATAATTTTGTCGAACAGGAGGTTCAGAAATATATTTCCACGTTTGGGGGCAATTATGCTGAAGCTCAGGCAAATTTGAAAAAAAGCGGATTTGAAGACTGGAAAAGTTTTTACAGGGCCAAAAAGAAACAAATCCTGATAGAGATGTACATATCCGGGCAAACTTCAGAAAAATATCCCATAACGCACAGCGAATTGCTCAATCATTATAACCGTATGAAGGATGAACATTTCGCAGTTGAAGGGTTTGTAGAATTCCGGCTGGTAGATATTGACATAGAGCGATTAATTGACACAAATGAAATTGATGTTGAACAGGCAAAAGCCAGGGCCGAAAAGTTGGCAAAGGAAATAATTGAAGCTCTCAACTCCGGTAAGGATTTTGCTAAGTTGGCAAAGGCGCATTCACACGGCGACCGGGCCAGCTATGGTGGGCTTTGGGAACGTGTTCATCCGCCTTCACTTGCAGAGCCTTATGATGTAATGGAAAAGGCAGCAATGCAACTACAGCCTGGCCAAATTTCCGAGCCAATTGAGGCTGGCGGACATATTTTTATAGTAAAGCTTGAACAAAAACAGTTCGACGAAAAGGAGCCATTTGAAAAAGTTCAGCAGCGGATAGAAAATATACTGGTTTTTGAACAACGTAAAAAACTGGTTAACGAACTGTTTGCCAAATTGGTTTCACAGGCTGATATCAAAAATACTGACGAGTTTACAGATTACTGTCTCGAAAAGGTATATCAGCAGCAATAAAAAGTGTAATACTTTGGCCAAGTGTCAGCATCTGTATTGCGAAGGAGCAGGAGGCGACTGTGGCAATCTTGACCGTTCACAGCGTTGAGACTGCCGCGTCGGTCTGCGACCTCCTCGCAGTGACAGACAGTGATATTACACAAACTTTTGTTATAATGATGGATTTTTTTATGGATATAATAGCTCACGGCATAGACCTTGTCGATTGTCCCAGAATTGAAGAGATGATAGAACGGCACGGCAGTCATTTTCTTGACAGGGTTTTTACCCAGGCCGAACAGAACTATGCTACAACTGCCAAGAATCGTATTGAAAAACTTGCTGGAAGATTTGCCGCCAAGGAAGCGGTTCTCAAAATGCTTGGAACCGGCTGGCGCGGCAAAATCTCATGGACAGACATTGAGGTGCTAGGCAACTCTCTGGGCCGGCCTATCGTTACGCTGAGCGGAGAAGTTGAGAGAATAGCTGGTGAGCTTGGGATTGGAGAGGTCAGCCTTAGTATTTCTCATACAGCGAATTTTGTAATGGCCTCA
>CAZOPG010000200.1:0-4526 GCA_964581585.1 uncultured Planctomycetaceae bacterium
TTTGGTTGCTACCAGGGAGTGAGATATCGAGCAGATACCACATATTCTGCTGACAATTATCTGAATGTCTTCATAGCTTTTGCCGCGAACCATCGCTTCAAAAAACCGCGGTGCTTCCGGAACCTGCCATTGAACATTTTCTACCTTACCCTCTGTTGCATTCACTACGATATTGCCGTGTCCTTCGACACGTGTTAAATGTTTGACGTTGATGTTTAGATTTTTACTCATTTTGTAGGCACCTGCTTATTTCCAAAAAGAATCATTTTACTTTTAAGATCTTCGACGTTTAGACCGTATTTTTCAATTACATCCTCAGCAGCGTTTATATTAGGATCGTCAACATAGCCCCTGCACCCATAACACCTAAAACCTGCACTGGGACACCGTGCTCCACACCCGGCTCTTATGATAGGGCCAAGGCATACCTGTCCATATTCCCACAAGCACGGATTGCCCTTTGCCTTGCACTCGACACAAACAGGATATTCTGGTATCTCAGGTTTTTTGCCGATGAGTAGAGAACGAATTACATAGGCCAGTTCTTTAGCTTCTACCGGACAACCGTGAATTTTATAATCGACATCGACTACTTCATCGACTGCCTTGACAATGCCCGTGAACAGATGAGGCATATCAGCATCTTTGCCATACACAATCTTTCTTGCGTCTTCATTTGTATGGCTGTTTCTTATTTTATTCAAACCGCCGGTTGCTGCACAGGCCCCAAGGGCTATGAGAATCTTAGCCCTGCCTCTGATAATCCAAAGACGTTCTTCATCTTCAGGCCGAGTTATGGAACCTTCAACTATGGCAATGTCATATTCATGGCTTTGTTCGCTCATCGCCTCACGCCATTCCACAACATCAACACCGCCGAGGAGGTCCAGAATTTCTTCTTCAAGGTTTACAATCTGAAGCTGACAGCCTTCGCAACAGGCGAAATCAAAAATAGCTACTCTTGGTTTACTCATTTTTATAGTGCCTCCGGTACAGAATCCAAGTCAGAATAACGGAATACCGGGCCATCAACACAGACATACTTGTCATTTATCTGACAGTGCCCACATTTGCCCACGCCGCATTTCATCTTTCTTTCAAGATTAACAAAAATCTGCTCTTTGGGTACCTTATTTTCCGCAAGAGCCATCAATACAAATTTATACATAATTGGCGGGCCGCAGATGAAAACCTGAGCATTGGAAAGTTCCGCCTCTATTTTCGGAATCAGCGTTGTAACAACTCCAACCTTGCCATGCCAGCAGTCCTGGGCCTCATCAACAGTTTCATGAAGCTCAATATCATCCCGTTTTGACCAGGCAAACAGTTCGGAGTGGAAAAATCTCTGGTTGGAGCATTTGGTTCCAATCAGAACCGTAATATTGCCGTAATCAGCACGGTTATCAAGTGCATAATTGATAAAGGACCGTTGCGGCACAAGCCCGATTCCTCCACAGACAAAGACAAGGTTCTTTCCCTTTGCCTCCTCTATGGGATAACAGCCATTGCCGTAAGGGCCGCGTATACCGATTTTGCTTCCGGCTGAAAGGCTGTGTATCTTCTTTGTAACATTCCCTATCTTTCTGACGACAAGCTCAAAACCGTCTTTCTTTGTTGGCGAAGAGGAAATCGAAATCGGTACTTCACCAATTCCAGCCAGGGAGACTTCGACAAACTGGCCCGGCGTATAATCCAGAGGTCCATCATCCATCGAGACATTCATATACAGCTCTGTTCCATTCATTATCCTTGTCTTATTTATTGTTGCCGCTCTCGGCAGATAAATGTCCTTTTCTCTCGAACAACACTCGCACATCAATAAAACTCCTTATGCTTACTTTGCGAATTCAATTATTTTTTAATCAACACTTATGTCTTCAGCCAGCCTGTTGTACACATCAACGGGATTAGCAATATCCGGCAGGCAGGCGCCTATACATCTGCCGCATCCGACACAGGCAATTTGTCCACCGATACGGGCAGGAACATATTTGCCCTTTCTATACAAACGATGACGCAGCCTGTCAGCCTTTTTGTCTCTAAATTCATGATCACCTGCAACTTTTGTGAAATTGTTCAGCAGACAGCCGTCCCATGTTCTCTGTCGCTTGCCGCTTGTTAAATCCCAGTTGACCTCGTCCTGAACATTGAAACAGTAGCAGGTTGGACAGACCTGATTGCAGGAGCCGCAGCTAAAACACGTTTTAGCCTTTTCTTCCCAAACAGGATGATCATAAGCCTTTTCCAGAAGCTTAGGGATATCAGCGGGCTTAACTTTCAACTGATGCTTGGTTTTCAGCTTTTCATTTTTGTCCCATACACCCTGACGCTGCTTAATATCCGCATCAGAAGCATTGATTGTTTTTGACAGCAGGGCTTGGCCTTTTTCCGTAGCAGCTTCGGCAACATAGCCGTCACCGATGTCGGTCAAAAGGACATCGTAACCTTCCGTAACGGTGCCGTTACCAAGCGACGAAGCAAAACAGTTCTCCGAAGGTGACACTATATCGCAGACAATTACTGTCGCGTTATTGCGTCTTGTCATATAATGAGTGTCGAAATTGTCCTGGCTGAACAGTGTGTCCATCTGGTTTATCGCAACCATATCGTAAGGATGTACGCCAATCAGGATAAATTTCTCATTATCTATCTGAGATTTGTAATTACACTCACCATCGAAGGTCAGCAAAGTTTCGGCCGGCGGCAGGAAATACTTTTTCGGAGGCTGAAGTGTAACATCGTAATCAAGCCTTAGGTCCTCGGCACTGGCCAAAGGAGCAAAATCAAATTTGTCGCCTTTAGCCTGTACACCAACAACCTTCTCTGTTGAAATTAAGCTGCCTACCAATTCAGCAAATTCTTTTTTACTGAGTTTTTTTACGCTCATCTGTTTCAATCCTGTTAAAAGTTCCAAGAATATATGTTTATTTAGTTACTCAACTCGACGGTATATAATATGGCAAACGGGCAAGGTCCATTGCGATATCAATAGTAATAACCTTGACTTTTTTGGGTACATTTATATGGCAGGGAGAAAAATTCAAGACACCCTTTATCCCCGTCTTAACAAGAGTGTCAGTTATCTCTTGGGCGGCATCCCTCGATACAGCAATAATGCCAAGGTCAATTTTCTGTTTTTTTAATAAAACCAGCTTCGAAATATCTTGAATAGCAATATTTTCGACTTTTTTGCCGATTTTTTTTGGGTCGTTGTCATAAACCGCTGTGATCTCAAAGCCATAAATTTGGAATCCTGAATAAGCCAAAATCGCTTTACCGAGGTTTCCTGCACCAATCAGAGCGGCTTTATGTGTCACATTAAGTTTGAGAATTTTTTTTATCTGCTTGATAAGCTTTTCAATATTATAGCCTACCCCCGGCGTTCCAAAACCGCCAAAGTATGAAAAATCCTTCCTAATCTGCCATGGATTAATACCAAGTAAATTGGACAATTGTTGGCTGGAAACGGCCTTATCGTCCTGTTTTGACAGGAATAGCAGAGCCCTCAGGTATATTGGCAATCGTTGGACCGCCTCATCTGGTATTCTGTGATATCGCATAAACCGCCATTAGCTTATATAAGTTATAATCGATACTCGTGTTCATAACGATGTTTAATTGTGTTTACATTCACAAACTAAATTAATGTTACAATGCGGCCTAGTGCTTGTCAAGAATAAATCACCTCAAGGCATGTAAATTTTATTTAATAATCTTTTACAAATGAAGTTGTGCGCAAAATAGTCGTAAAACAGGAAAAAATCCTAAAAGCCTGGCGTAAAACACCTACGTCGCCGAGGGCGAAAACTAACAAAATTTGGGACGAATCAAAAATTGAGATTCTCAGTTCACCCGACCGCACACATTTTAGAACACTATCGCGGCATAACCCACGCTTTCTTCGCTACTCTGGTTAAACTTTTGCTGCATTACCTCGTTGCTGTGTGTGTGGCTCAGGAGTTGGCCAGCTGTTTTGCCCTGTGCTTTTGCTGATGCGATCGTTGCCGCGGCGGCACCACAGCCACATGCGTTTTCTTTCTCCATTGAAGTGGTTAGAACTTCCTGTGCTTTCATATTCACTGCCAGATCGATAAAGGCTTGGTCGTTGACCTCTTTGGCCCATTTGAGGGCTTCGCTACCGGTGCCGTGCGGACAGAAGCCGTACCTGGGCCCATAATGCGTCAGATCGGTTGAGCCGATACATACTATTTTTTTGTCAGGTACCTTTTTAATGCACCCAGCTACATCACTGCCCAACTGCACAGCGAATGTTGCCGGAGGGGTCATTACGGGTACAATTTTTGCCTTTGGAAACAAGTGTTGAATGAAGGGAACTTGCACCTCGATACTGTGTTCAAATTTATGCGCGTCAGGTTCGGATTCGGCAGGTGTTGAAGTTTTTATGATTTCCGCCGCCAAAGTTTCGTCAATCCAAATGTCTCCTAACGGCGTTCGCCACTGACCCTTGTCATAGACCGCAGCGAGCGAACCCATGTAACTGTGCACGGCACCGAAAATGACGAAAG
>CAZOPG010000201.1:0-4514 GCA_964581585.1 uncultured Planctomycetaceae bacterium
CGTTTAAATGTGCCTGTTTTCTGCTGCTGCTCAAGTATTCTCAGTGAACGCAATATAGGAAGGCCTGCATCCTGCAACGTGGAAAGCTGCCTGGCAAACTGGGCAAGCATTTTGACCTTAACCTTTCCGCCGGATCCGCGACGCGATTTAGGCTTTACCGCCGCGGCCGTCCTCTTTCTGCCAAGACCACCACGCGCTTTCGGCGACTTGGTCGGGAAGTAACCCATATTTCGTATTTTACTAAGGGCTTCATCACCGCTGAGCGCTTCTATATCGCCCTTTACTTCCTGGCCTTTTGAATCCAATGCTTCATATTGAAAAACAGGCATCTTAACACCTCAACTTTTAAACTTTCTAAATTTCGTTCTACTCTTCGCTGGCTATTGTTTCCTTTACTATTTCTTCAATAGTAGTAATTCCTTCATAAATATCATTGAGTCCCTTATCACGAAGCAGCCTCATACCGTTTTTTCTTGCTGCGGAACGAATAATATTTGTCGAGGCATTGTTCATAACCAACTCTCGCATCTCGTCTGTAAATGTCATAATCTCGAATATCCCCTTTCGTCCCTTATAGCCTGTGTTATTGCACTGGTCGCAGCCTTTGCCATAGTAGAATGATTTACCTTTTACATCGTCCGGCGTAAGCCCCAACTCTGCCAACGTCTCTTCGCCGGGTTCATAGGCGGTTCTACAATTTTTGCATATTCTTCTCACCAGCCGCTGTGCGACTATGCCCTCAATTGTGGCGGTAATAAGGAACGGCTCAAGCCCAAGGTCGAGCAATCTTGCTATCGAACTTGGAGCGTCATTTGTATGCAGAGTTGTAAACACCAAATGGCCCGTAAGCGAAGCCTGGGCGGCAACTTCAGCGGTTTCAAGGTCTCGTGTTTCACCTACAAGTATTATATCAGGGTCCTGACGAAGAATTGATCGTAGGCAGCGTGCGAATGTCAGCCCTATGTCCGGCCGCATCTGGCACTGAATAATACCGTCGATGTCGTACTCTACGGGATCCTCGGTAGTGATAAGTTTTCTATCCAACGTGTTAAGTTCCCTCAGTGCCGAGTAAAGCGTAGTTGTCTTGCCGCTTCCGGTGGGACCTGTAACAATTACAATACCGTTTGGCTTGCGAATCAGTTGTCGCACATGTGCAATGTCTTCGCTATCAAGCCCGATCACTCCCAGGTCCAGGTTAACCTGTGACCTGTCCAGGACACGAAGTACGACGCTTTCACCAAACATTGTCGGCAGAATACTAACACGCAGGTCAACCGGATTGCCCTGGACAGTCAGCGGAATTCGACCATCCTGAGGAAGACGCCTTTCAGCAATGTCAAGGTTGGCCATAACTTTTATCCTTGAGCTAAGGGCAACAGCAATGTGTTTTGGCGGAGGTATCATTTCATAAAGTACGCCGTCAATACGGTAACGCATCTTGTATTCATCCTCAAAAGGCTCAAAGTGAATATCAGATGCCTTATCGCGGATCGCCTGCAGCAGTACGAGGTTCAGCAATTTTCTGACCGGGTTGGAATCCGCCAGCTCTTTCAGTTCGTCCAGGTCGATGCTCTGATCTCGACCTTCGAACTCACTAAGCAAATCATCACCTTCCAACTCACCTATAAGGTCATTCATACTCTCTTCTTCTTGCGAATAGTACTTGGCAAGTGTAGCATCCATATCATCGGCACTGCTGATTTTCGCCTTGATGTTGAATCCCATCATGGTATTCAAGTCATCGGTGGCCTTGAAATTGTCCGGACTATCCAGTACAACGGTGAGGGTGTTTTTATCGCTGTCATATTCAAGTGGTACAACACGGTAGGTATTCGCCATCTGCGTGGACACATGCTTAAGAATTTTAGCATCAATTTCCATATCTGCCAGGTCAACATATTCCATCCCGCGCTGCACGGCCAGAGCCTCGTTTAACTGCCTGTCCGTTACAAGCCCAAGTTCGAGAAATATCTGGCCAATACGTATATTACCATCACGTTTTTTTTGAAGAACAAGACAATGATGGACTTTATCCCTTGTCAGCAGACCCATCTTGATCAAAATTCGTCCGATGGTCCTCCCTCTTAATTGTTCGACCGGAACCTTTCTTGCCATCTTTTGTCCTCTCTAATTACCAAGGCTAAGGCACCAAATTATTATTCTCCGTGCCTTTGTGTTTTCATCGCTATTTTTTTGGCACAGTGCTCTACTTACACTATACGTACATAACATACTTTAATCAAGCAAATTACAAAACAGACACTTGGTAATTAGGATAACTATTGAGCCTTTGTGATATGCCTTCCACCCCTTTTCATGTCTTTTGGTGATAACCCCAGCATTTATAACTGGTTCAGTCTCTTCTTATTGCTGTTTCGAGCCTATTACAGGACCAAAACCATCCAGATCTTTTCTGGCTTCGGATGAAAGACCGCCACTTTTGGCCTCAGCCTTTTCGAGCATTGCACTCGGATTACGAGACTTGTCGAGCATCTCTTCAAGGGTTATTTTACCTGTATCATAAAGCAACCAAAGGTGGTCGTCCAGAAGTTGCATACCGAGTTTCTTGCCAGTCTGAATACTTGATTCGATTCGATAAGTCTTATTTTCACGGATCAGGTTAGAAATCGCTGAAGTTACAACCATAAATTCATAGGCCGCGACCCTGCCCTTACCAACCGCCAGTGGGCAAAGTGCCTGACTAAGCACAGCTATCAAGTTTGTGCTCAACTGGACGCGAATCTGTTCCTGCTGATTAACCGGAAATGCATCGATAATTCTGTTAATTGTTCCCTGACAACCAGTTGTGTGAACGGTACTGAAAACAAGGTGTCCCGTTTCCGCAGCCCTTACGGCCTCTTCCATGGTTTCAAGGTCACGAAGTTCACCAATCAGAATCACGTCAGGGTCCTGCCTCAATGCCCTTCGTGTCGCCTCTCCAAAACTTGGAACGTCGATACCAACTTCACGCTGGTTAACGATGGATTTTTTATGCTGATGATAGTATTCAATCGGCTCTTCCACCGTTATGATATGGCGGTCGAGATTTTCGTTAATATAGTTAATCATACTGGCAAGCGTAGTCGTTTTGCCACTACCGGTCGGCCCGGTTACCAGAAACAGCCCCCTCGGCCTTCTGCACAGAGATGCGCATATTGAGGGCAGACCAATCTGCTCAAGGCTCAGAAGTCCAGATGGAATAAGCCTCAGCACAAGGGACAAATTCCCTTTTTGTCGGAAGATAGCCGTACGAAACCGACCCGCATCTCCAAACGCAAAACCAAAGTCTGTACCACCTTGTTCCTGCAATTCCTGCTGATTTTTTTCCGGCGTAATACTTTTCATCAATGCCACAGTATCTTCAGGGCCAAGGACCTTTGTCTCAAGAGCCCTCAATCTCCCATGCATTCTTAATATTGGCGGCCGCCCCGTTACGAGGTGCAGGTCCGAGCCGCCCATGTTAATACACGCCTCTAAAAGTCTGTCAATATGTACAGTTGCCATAAATTGAATCCTCAAAATAACAGGGAAAACGTCCCTGCCAACCATATTGAAAATATAATAAAAACTTAGTCGGTAACCAAACCTTCCGCCTGGGAGGTCTTGGCAACCTCTTCAGGAGTGGTAACTCCATTGAATATTTTTGCTTTGCCATCGACCATTAATGTTTTCATACCGCTCGCCTGTGCCGCACGTCTTAATTCTGTCGCCGGAGCACGAGCAAAAGCCAACTCACGTATCTCATTATTCATTTCGAGCATTTCGAATAGGCCGATTCGGCCCTTATAGCCGGTATTCTGACATCTACCGCAACCGGCACCTTTGTAAATTGGATGATTGTGAATATCGTCCGGCTTTATATCAAGCAGTCGTAAATAATGTGGATCAGGGCGTTCATCAATTGTTTTACAGCCCTCGCATATTTTTCGCACAAGTCTTTGTGCCAGTATTGCCTGTACAGAGCTGGCGACGAGAAACGGTTTTACTCCCATATCGATCAAACGGGTGATAGCACTGGAAGCGTCGTTTGTATGAAGCGTGCTGAAAACCAGGTGTCCGGTAAGGGCGGCCTGAATCGCGATATCGGCAACGGTCGCGTCACGAATCTCACCAACAAGAATGATATTCGGTGCCTGCCGCAGCATTGAACGGAGGATTATTTCAAAGGTTAGGCCAATGTCCGTTCTAATTTGGCACTGATTAATGCCAGCAACATTATATTCTACTGGGTCCTCCGCTGTAATAATCTTCTTGTCCGGCCGATTCAGTTCCTTCAACGCCGAGTATAATGTCGTACTTTTGCCGCTACCGGTAGGCCCTGTAACAAGAAAAATGCCGTTTGGACGTTTGATTATACGCATAAAGTTTTCGTAGTTTTCATTTGAAAGGCCAAGTGCCTGAATACCTATATTAACCGCCTCCGGTATTAGCAGACGCAGGACGATGCTTTCGCCGTGATATCCCGGCAGTGCCGAGACTCGAAAATCGATATCCTGTCCTTCTATGGTTCGCTG
>CAZOPG010000202.1:0-4508 GCA_964581585.1 uncultured Planctomycetaceae bacterium
GGAGAAGCTCTGGCCAGTATCGGCTCGGTTGCCAGGGTTTCTATCACAAGCAGAGTTGCCGAGTCTATCGAAGCAAATAAAATCGAAATAGACTGCGGACAGCAGAGTGGTGCCCGGCCCGGCAGCGGCGATTATGGAACTACCATCGAGGTAAGAGATCTTTTCTATAAACTTCCAGGCCGAAAAAAATTTCTGCGAACCGCCAACACCGAAATGACACATATCACCGAACAGTTTATCAGAATCGCACTGGCAAATTGCGACCTGAATATGACGTTGATTCACAATGACAGAGAAATCCACAGATTGCCCGGCGATCAGAACATCGCGCAGCGTATAAATCAGTTATTTTCAAAACAATTTGATAATCTGATTAACGTACACAGCCAGGAAAAAAATCTTACTGTTAAGGGATATATTGGTCGTGGCGAAAATGGTCGTGCAAACACAAAATATCAGTACATATTTCTCAACGGCCGATACATCCGTGACAAATTCGTCTCTCACGCGATAAGAGAAGCCTACAGGGGCGTTATCGAGCCGGACAGATTCCCCGTTATTTTCTTATTCCTTCAGATGCCATGCCATGCCTATGATGTAAACGTTCACCCCACAAAGATCGAAGTGAGATTCGACAATGCCAACCTGCTGCACTCCCAGATACTTGCTGTCCTTCGCCAAAAGCTGCAGAGCCTGAACCTTGATGTCAGAGCGGAATTTTCGTCTACGTCGTCCAATAGGGTTACTCAAGCGGTCAGCGAATTTTTCCAGAACAACAAACCCGTAATAGGTTCTCAGCAACGGCTGGAGTTTTCTGATATCACAAGGAAATCAGACACCTCAGCTTCGGGCCAGCGAAACTCTTTTTATGGTTCTCTGCAAATGCCTGAAACTGTTCTGAATGGCACAAGACATCTGCAACTACACGACAGCTTCATAGTTGTTCAAACGGACGATGGATTTGTTATCGTTGACCAGCACGCTCTTCACGAAAGGATTATTTACGAGGATTTGTGCAGAAGAACGGCATCCTCCGAGGGACATGACCTTGAATCGCAAAAGCTGCTTATCCCGGAAAGTTTTGAAGTTACTGAAACGCAGTTGGAGTTGTTACAGGCAAATTCATCAATGTTAAAAAAGCTGGGTATAGAGATAGAACCTTTTGGTCCGAACACAATGGCCGTACAGGCTTTTCCCACATTGCTTAGCAAAGTAAAGCCGGTCGAGTTCATGCAGGACTTAATAGACCTGCTGGCAGAGCCGGATTCTACTGTTGATACTGAAAGGCTACTTCACAAAATACTGGATATGGCAGCCTGCAAGGCAGCGGTAAAGGCTGGGCAAAAGCTAAGTGACCTTGAAATTCAGCAATTATTGACCGACGAGTCGGCCCTGCAACGGACGGGTAGATGTCCTCACGGCAGACCGACAACGATAAAATTCACTTTGGCAGAGCTGGAAAAACAATTCAAACGCACATAATAACTCTTTTAATACAAAGGGGTTACAATTTAAGTTTAATTTACTTGCATAATCAACCGCTCCTGACTATATTTAGGGGCTCAAACAACCGGATTGTTTGCTGTGTTGTGTTGTAGAGATGAATACCATGATCGCTGGAGAGAGAACAGTTACAGAAAAGGTACTGCAAGTGGCCAAGAAAGTAAAAAAAACTGTGAAGAATAAGGTTGCGAAAAAGAAAGTTGCAGCTAAAAAACCACGGGCAAAAACCGTTAGAACTGAAAAACCCCTTAGTGTTGAGGAAATTGCCAATTTCAAGGAATTATTATTGGCAAAGCGACAAGAACTCATAGGCGATGTCAATTCAATACAGGATGAAGCGCTTAAAAAATCACGTCTTGAAGCCTCTGGAGACCTCTCAAGCATGCCTATTCATATGGCTGATATTGGCACAGATAATTACGAACAGGAATTTTCGCTCAACCTTCTGGATAGCGAAAGGAAGTTGTTGAATCGAATAAACAGTGCCCTCAACCGTATGGAAAATAGTACCTACGGTGTTTGCCAGGGAACTGGTAAGCAGATACAAAGATCGAGACTGGAGGCCAAACCATGGGCTCGATATAGTATTGAATACGCTCGAATGATTGAAAAAGGTCTGGTATTGCAGGATGACGATAACGAGAGTTAGTTTAATGCATTTTTTTTGAAGGAGTCGAACAATGGCAGAAGGAAAAAACATTTCAGATTTGTTCGATCAATTACTTTTTCTGAATATCTTCAAAGTTTTTCGTATTGCCATTCAGCCAAGCAAATTATTAACAGTTTTTTTAGCAGTAACAATCCTGTTCGTTCTCGGCTGGATTATGGATAGTAGTAAAACCATTGTAACATCAGACGGTTTTTCTGCAACAGGTTATTCAACAGAATTACAATGTTATCTGAATGACCGTTCGAAGACAGACGATTTCATCGAAGAATATCGTGATAACGGCAATAGTACTGGCCTTTGTTCGGTGTTATGGAATTTTTGTGCTGGACAATTTAACGAAACGGTGATCAACTTGCTGCGGTTCGATTTTGTCGACGCTATTGCCAATATATCTACCTGCGTTTCTGCGGCCGTTTGGGCATTTAGCTATCACACAATATACACCACAATTTTTTCACTGCTTGGACTAGTTGTTATTTCGATAGCCGGGGGGGCAATTTGCAGAAGCGCATCGCTTCAGTTTGCTCGTGACGAAAGGCCGGGCTTTGTAGAATCATTGCGGTTCAGTGTAAAGAAATTTAAATATTTTTTCATGGCTGCATTTGCCCCGGCGGGTATATTAATTTTCTTCGGTGTGTGTATCTTTTTGTTTGGGCTTCTATTCAATATACCATTCGCAGGCGAGTTGATAGTAGGAGTTACCGCGATATTGCTCTTAACCGTGGGGTTGATGTCAGCGATTGTGGTGGTTGGCACAATTGCAGGCGGAAGCCTGATGTTTCCCGTGATAGCTTATGAAAACTCCGACAATTATGACGCGGTCAGCAGATCATTCAGTTACGTCTGCACAAGACCATGGAGAATGGCTGCTTATGCTGTTGTCGCGGCTGTTTACGGATCCATTTGTTATCTATTCGTCCGATTTGTTGTCTTTTTGGTGATTACTATTACTCGTCAGTACGTTATGTTAAGTATCTGGACTGATAGCGCCAAAAACAGCGACATAAGTAAAGCCGCCGCGATTTGGCCGGAACCGGAATTTTTCAATCTGCTCGGTCAAAGTGCTGAAGTATCTCGAAACACAACAGAATCCATAGCCGTTTTCCTCGTTTATCTGGCAATACTTATTGTCAGTGGTGTCGTGATTTCATTTGTCATTAGTTTTTACTTTTCCGCCAGTTCGGTAATATATGCTCTGATGCGAAAAAACGTTGACCAAACCTCTTTGGATAGTGTTTATGTCCAGATCGAACAACTTCAGCAGGAAGAATCTGAACAAATCAACGCCGTTGACAATATTTAGTTTTTTTGGTAGAATTGCCAGCATAAGATGCCTGAGTCGAATAAAAATATAGAAAAGTCAGCCGCTGAGCAGCAAATGTCTGAATCTAAAATGTCTCTTGTGGGGATATTGCGTTTCCGCAAGCAACTAATTATAATTGCCCATATCGCCGTTTTCGCAACCAGCCTGATGATGGCGTTCCTTTTGGCAAACAATATGCAATTTAGATCAACATGGCTTCTGCATCAGTACCCTAAGATCCTGCTATGGTTTATTCTCATAAAATCGATAATCTTTGGCTTTACCAAACAATATCAGGGTTGGTGGCGTTTTGTTAGTGTCTCCGACCTCCTAGGCATTCTCAAGGTCTCTCTGCTAAGCACGCTTGTGATAGTTGTTTTATGGTTCACAATGATGAGAACCGAATCGGTTCGAAAATACTTCAGCGAATTTACAACATTTAGTCAGGCAGTATTCCTGCTGGACATGTTTGCCACTGTAGTGATACTTGGCGGCTTGAGGATGGCGGTAAGGCTTTATCATGAGGAATTTAGCACCATTGAGGGTGGACGGATGAAAAGGTTTCTCATCATCGGAGCAGCAAATGCCGGAGAGGCCCTGTTGCGAGAGATTCACCGGATGAAAATCGCTCAATATGATGTTATCGGTTTTATCGATGATGACCCGGCAAAACGGGGAACAAATATTCACGGCATACCAGTACTTGGAACGCTTGGTGAGTTGGCAAAAATTTGCAAGGACAAAAATATTGAAGAACTTGCCATTGCAATGCCAAGTGCCTCGGCAAAACAACTACGGAGCGTTGTCCAGATTTGCGAAGGAACAAAGATTCGCTTCCGAATGGTTCCATCGGTTACTGATATTGCATCGGGTAGATTCAAAGTGTCACAGATACGTGATGTTGACATCAGTGACTTGTTAGGAAGAAAAACAGTTGAGCTTGAACTTGATATTATAGAAAAATTCATAAAGAATAAGGTTATCTTTATAACTGGTGCTGGCGGCTCAATCGGCTCGGAGATGTGCAGACAG
>CAZOPG010000203.1:0-4495 GCA_964581585.1 uncultured Planctomycetaceae bacterium
TTTGACAATTTCAATCCCGGCCATCAGCCCGCAGTGGCGAACATTGCCGACAAAAGGAAGCTTTGCGATTTCATCCAAATACTGCTGGAGAATTTCTGTTTTGGCAGGTAAAGACTCAATGACCTTATTGGCCTCAAATAGTTCAAGCGAAGCGATCGCCGCCGCACAGCCCAGCGCGTTGCCGGTATATGTATGGCCGTGATAGAATGTTTTGCACTCGTCAACTTCGCCGAGAAAAGCATCGAAAATTTCCTGCGTTGTCAATGTCGCCGCCAATGGCAGATACCCGCCGGTAATCCCCTTGGCCAGGCACATAATGTCAGGTTGAACATTTTCATGCTCACATGCGAACATCCTGCCCGTTCTGCCAAAGCCGGTGGCAACTTCGTCAGTGATAAGCAATGTATCATATTTTTTTGTCATTTCTCTGACAGAGGCCAGGAATCCTCTCGGCTGCACCAATATCCCGCCAGCACCCTGGACGAGAGGCTCGACAATTACCGCTGCTATTTCATCTTTGTGAGTTTTCAGGAGTTTTTCAATTTCACCCAGGCTATGCTCGCTGCATTTCTCAGCAGTTCCACCAAAACGATACGGATGCGGCGAAGGGACAAAGAACGCATCGAACAGCATTGGCTTGAATATCGAATGAAACAACTCAATGCCGCCGACGCTCACTGAGCCGATTGTATCGCCGTGATACGATTCTTTCAGTGCAATAAATTTATTTCGCCTGGTTCGGCGATTATAGAAATATTGGTATGCGATTTTCAAAGCTATTTCAACGCTGGTGGCGCCGCTGTCGGAATAAAAAACCTTTTGCAAATTGGTAGGAGTAATGGCGACAAGCTTTTCGGCCAGTTCTATAGATTTGCTCTGCCCCAATCCAAGCAGGGTACTATGCCCTATTTTGTCAAGCTGGTCTTTGATGGCGTCATCGATTTTTTTAACTTTGTGGCCGTGAACATTGCACCACAGCGAGCTTACACCATCAATATAACGTCTGCCTTCGGTATCGATAAGATGGAAACCGTCGCCTGATTCGATAATTACCGGATCAGAGTTAAGCCAGCCACGCATCTGCGTAAAAGGGTACCACAGATGTTTTTTGTCAAGCTCGATCAATCTTTTTGTCTGTTCGTTCATAATTTATTTGCAAAATATAGGTAATGAAGCAATCATTATAGGTATGACAGAGGCAAACGAAAAGGATATTTTCTCCCAGCAGCGGCGGGAGATGGTTCGATTGCACCTGAAAGGCCGGGATATCGTGGATCCTGCGGTTTTAAAGGTGATGGGCGAGATTCGGCGTCAGGAGTTTGTTCTGCCTCAGAACAGTCCGCAGGCTTATGCCGACAGTCCTGCATCGATCGGCCTGAGCCAGACGATTAGCCAGCCTTATATCGTCGCACTTATGACGCAGGAGCTGAAAGTTGAGCCCGGCTGTGAGGTACTCGAAATAGGAACCGGCAGCGGATATCAGACAGCGGTACTGGCGGGGTTGGCAAAAAAAGTTTATACTATTGAACGTCATGAAGATCTATTGCAAAAAGCACAGGCAACTTTGGCCAGGCTTGGAATTGAGAATGTAGAGTTCTTTCTCGGCGACGGCAGTTATGGCTGGCCGAGCGAAAAAAATTTCGATCGGATTATGATTACCGCCGCTGCCGCGAAGATGCCACAGCCGTTAATTGAGCAATTAGCTGATAGCGGAATTGCGATAGCTCCTCTTGGCGGCGAGGTAATACAGGATTTGATAGCGATTCAAAAAAAAGGTGAGAAACTAACACAACGCACAATCTGCGGCTGCCGCTTTGTCAGGCTCATTGGCAAATATGGCTATGATGAATGATTTTATGAATAAACCGGAACGCACAACAGAGCATCTTGATCCGATGACGCCGATACAGTTTATCAAAGGTGTAGGGCCGGCGCGGGCTAAGGCGTTTGAGCAACTTGGCGTTGAAACTGTAGCTGACGTTCTCGAATATTTTCCGCGAGACTGGGTCTTTGCTCCCGAATTGACAAAGATAAAGGATATCAAGCCGAAGCAGACCGTTACAATCAGCGGTACTGTTGAAAGCATAGATTATCAGCCGTATCGCAGAACGCCAATGTTCGAGGTCTATATTGCTGACGAATCCGCACGGTGCAGACTGATATGGTTTCACGGCTCATATCTGCGGGACAAGTTTGAGCCTGGCATGAAAATAATGGTTTCCGGCAAGGCGGGCCTTTACAAGCACCAGTTGCAGTTGACCAACCCCAAACTTGTCGTTCTGGAAGATGAGCAGCAGCAGTCGGAAGAAAAATTTTCCGGGCCAGTATACCCGGCCTGTGCCAACCTCGGCAGCAGACAAATAAAAACGATAATACAGACGGCACTTGATGGCTTGTTTGACCAGATCAGCGAGTTTTTTGATGCGCCTTTCCTCAAAAATAATAATCTCATCACAAGAAAGCAGGCCTTTGAATGGATACATTCTCCCGCTGACGAGCAGCAGTTAGCAAAGGCCAAACGCCGACTCAAATATGATGAGCTGTTTCTGATGCAGTTGGCAATGGCACTGAGGCGATATAAGCTGCAGCACTTTTCCGCCGCCACGCCGTTGGCGTGCAGCGATAAGGTTGACAGCAGAATCCGCAAACGGTTTCCATTTCTGCTGACTGGTGACCAGGACGATGTAATAGAGGAAGTTGTTAAGGATATGGCGAGGGCTGTACCGATGAACCGCCTGCTGCAGGGCGATGTGGGCTCTGGAAAAACTGTCGTGGCATTGTATGCAGCCTTGCTGGCGGTAGCGAATAAGGGCCAGGTTGCCATTATGGCACCGACGGAAATTCTCGCTGACCAGCATTTCATTAGTATGGAACGCTTTCTGAAGGGAAGCAATGTTAAAAGGCAGTTGATAACTGGCGGAATCAGCGGCAAGGTACGAAAAAAAATGTTGGCTGAAATAGAAAATGGCCAAACCGATATTGTTGTCGGAACCGTGGCACTGCTCCAGAAAGATATCCGCTTCAAGAATCTCACACTGGTTGTAATTGATGAACAGCATAAATTTGGCGTTCATCAGCGGGCAGGACTTCGCAAAGAAACAACGCCGCACTGCCTGGTTATGACTGCCACGCCGATACCGAGGACGCTGGCGATGACCGCGTTCGGCGACCTTGACGTCTCCACGATCAAACACGCTCCGCCCGGCAGAGGTAAGGTGGTGACGAGATATTTGCCGCCGCACGACAGGCCGAAGGCTTATGAATTTATTCGGGAACGACTGAAGGTAAAAAAACAGGCCTATTTTGTATATCCTAGAATACTTGACTGTGCCGGGGACAATCTAAAGGCGGCAACGGCGGAATACAAGGTGCTCAGCAAAAAAGTTTTCCCTGAATTCCGCCTCGCTCTTTTGCACGGCCAGATGAAATCTGACGAAAAACAAGAAATCATGAAAAGTTTTAGAGCAGGCAAAATCGACTGTCTCATCGCAACAGTTGTGATAGAGGTTGGCCTTGATGTGCCAAATGCTACGATAATGGTAATAGAAGGTGCCGACCGCTTCGGACTGGCTCAGCTGCATCAGTTGCGAGGCAGGATTGGCAGGGGACAGAGCAATTCGTATTGTCTGCTGTTTGCTGAAACCGAAAGCGAAGTTGCCAAAAGCAGGCTCGACATTATGGAAAGAAGTAATGACGGCTTCGAGATAGCTGACCGCGACCTTGCGATTCGTGGGCCTGGCGAACTTTTCAGCACACGTCAGCATGGCTTGCCCGACCTGAAAATCGCCAATATTATTGAGGATTTTGAATTGTTGAAATTAGCGAGAAAAGATGCGTTCAAACTGGTTGAGCAGGACGCGATGTTGACCGGGGCCGGGCATAAAAATATTCGGAAATCCCTGATAGAGCGTTTTGGCGAGACAGTATCGCTGGTTGACATCGCTTAAATATTCTGGCTTTTGCGAGTGAAAGCGGATACAATCCCGGCAGCTATGATACTGTATAAAAACAAAAGACTGGAAAATTATCTTATCACGATCAATGCTTTAGCGACGATTGTAGTGGTCGCTGCGGCATTGTTACAGTTAGGTTTTTTCGAGCCGCTGCTGAGTCTTGAGACATTATGCATAATCTTTTCAGCAGCGATGGCTGTTTTTATCATCGAAAAGATCATCAGGTGTTTTAATTCGCAATCCAAACGGGATTACATAAAAGCAAGATGGTTTGAACTGTTATTTCTCATTGCATTTGTAGTTCTGTATTTTTCGGCATCTTTTATAATTGCTTCTGGCGTGTATCTGCTTTTACAGATAGTAAGTAAGGTCTGCAAAACGGTCGTTAGCATCGCCGCCTCCGGCAAAAGTCCCGCGATTGCACTTGTTGCCAGCTTTACCATTTTGATTCTGTGCGGCACGATCTTGTTAATGCTGCCAAAATCATCAACCTTGCAGCCGATCGGTTTTGTTGATGCCTTATTTACCTCTACCAGTGCAAC
>CAZOPG010000204.1:0-4490 GCA_964581585.1 uncultured Planctomycetaceae bacterium
TTCCCGCGATTCGGGCGGCGTGGATTGTCAGCAGTGTATGGTTGATCGTTCCCAAGTCCGGCCGAGCGACAATGATCACCGGCAAATCAAAGGCCTTGGTTAAATCGAGAACATCGACATCTTTGCTAATTGGTACACGGATTCCGCCGATTCCCTCAACAATTACCACATCTGAATTCTCGCAGATATATTTGTAGGTTGAGCCAATTTGTTCAAAATCGACTTTTCTGCCTTCGACCTGCTCGCAAAGGATAGGCGCTGCGGGCAGCTCAAAGGTGACGGGGTTTATTACCGACAGGGGAAATTCGCTGTTTGCACAGTAGGCCAGGAATTCAGCATCTTCGCTTATAAGCCCTTCGCGTGTTTTTCGACAGCCGGAAGCTACGGGCTTGAATACAGCGACCCTCTTTCCTGAGGCAACAAAAAATTGTGCAATTGCTCCAGCAATCAGGGTCTTGCCGATACCGGTATCTGTGCCTGTAACAAACAAACCCTGAGCTTTAGGTAGATTCAGTTTGATCATCCTGGAGAATATACACTAATTTCCGGGATTTGGCAAATAGATGTTAATAAACCCAAACGAGGTGAAAAGTGGTACGAAAAAGCCTACTCTATTTTTTAATGAAAATCAAACAGAGACTGGGTCTTTACTATCGTAACCTGGTCGGGATAAGCATGGAAAGTATGCACATGCAGTTCATCTTTTCTTGCTTCAAAATCAATATAGCTGAAAGGCTGTAAACCAGCGGCTTCATGTTTGGAAAACTTCACAAAAATACCACGATTACGAGCGAATTTTTCCAGGTCCATGTGACTTTGTCGATACAAATTAGTACTCATTTTTTCAATCTGAAAATCAGTCATATAACTGAGCCCGCGAGCCAGCGTGCATTTATGATTCCTTTGGCCTTTGAATTGAAAACGTTCAACCAAACCTCTTCGCGGGAGCATCTGAGTAGGGGTACTAATCAACTCAGTAAGACATAGATCATTGACAAAAACACTAATCACATGAGAACAACCAGTAGCCCATATAATGGTCTCGTACTTTTCATTTTTAAACTGGCGTTTGTCATAAATTTTGAACAGCTCCGGATGCAGTGGTCGCTGGTAGAGGGAAAAAGTGAGTTCGCTGACAAGAATGTTAGTGTTCGAAATATCCATAGTCATTCCCAAAAGAAAGATACGGCAAATTGTTCTTTACGATAGACGAGTCTAACAAAAAAAGACATGAAAGTCAAGCCCAATATCAGTACTGATAAAGCCGATACACTCCCTTATCGGACGATTATCCCACAACTTTGCCAAAACCAAAGAGATAGCAGATTCGATGTTTGTCTAAAAAAAATTTGTAACTTTGCTTTTTACGTTTCAGCAAAAAACGAGATGTTAATAACAACTGCTATAATGTCATAAAAAACATGACACCCCGCAGTAACAGCAAAGCCGCGGGCAGCAAAAATAACCGCGAAATAAACCCCTGCTAAGGTGCGAAAAATGAACTTTGAGAGAGTGAATATTTCGGTCTGGCTGAGTTGACCGTTGAGGAAAACAATATGATGATGCAAACTAAAAAGCACCGCCGAAAGTATGACTGAGATAATAACGGATTTTTTGTGATTAAGCCCCAAGACCGTCTCAAAGAAAATCATAAAGAGACAGATAAGAATCAGGCGAAACACGAGTTCTTCATAAATACCGGCTCCTATGGCCGTGGTAATACTCAAAAGCAATGGATGTGCGGAAGAATTGTATAGTTCAGACGAGCAACTGACACAGTTAGCAGTTACAGAACGATTAAGAAGCAACCCAAGTACAATCAGAGGGATCGCCAGAATAATACATTCGACTGTCATTGGCAAAAAATCTTTCAAAAGAATCTTCCATTGCTGGCGTGAGGCAATCTGCAAAATCAGAAGAATTATAATTACTACAAATGGTGTTGCAAGCCAGGCTAGACGGTCGCTGAATCCAAAAAAGTGCAGCAGGTTCTGAACCCAGACAAACGCTACGACACCGCCTTGAATAACGTATAATGACTCATTCAATAAATCTGGATTGGCCAGTATGACCGAAACTTCGTAGAAGAATAAAAAGCCAAGCAGATAAAGCAAAGCGTAAACCGGCCTGGCGGTACGTTCAAAATAAGTTCCCGGTGAAAATGTGGAAAGTTGACTTGTGCTGTATTTATAATTATCCTGTATGTTTTGGGCCATTATGTCGGCGAGTTTACTCAAAGTTCCGCAAAAAGTAAAGGAAAACAAATGACTGAAACCAAGCTTATGGAAATCTATGAACTGCTCTATGATCATTACGGTCCGCAACACTGGTGGCCAGGCCAGAGCCGTGAGGAAATCATTATAGGGGCAATATTGACACAGAATACAAATTGGAAGAACGTAGAAAAGGCTATCGCAAACCTTAAAAACGCTAATTGCCTGAGCATCAGGCAATTACATGCAATTGCCATCGAAGCACTTGCCGAACTCATCCGCCCGGCTGGATATTATAATATCAAGGCCCGGCGAATCAAAAATTTCCTCGACTGGCTATTCAATAATTACGACGGTAATCTTGAAAAAGTTGAAGAGCTTGACGCAAACAGGCTCAGAGAAGAGCTTTTAACCGTCAAGGGTATAGGCAAAGAAACCGCTGATTCGATTCTTTTGTATGCTTTTGGAAGAGCTGTATTTGTTGTGGATACCTATAGCTGGCGGATAGTAAGCAGACACCGCTTGATTGATCCTGACAGCGACTACGAAGAACTGCGGGAACTTTTCGAATACAACCTGCCGCAGGATGAAAAGTTATTCAATGAATATCACGCCCTGCTCGTGCGTATAGGCAAAGAGTACTGTAAAACCAAGGCCAACTGCACGGACTGTCCCCTGCAACATTTGCCGCACGATGTTCTAGAATAATTAACGGCGAACGCTACTGTTCAACATTGCGGCTGATCATATAGAAAGTGACAACCGCTATCAAAGCTAAAATGAGCAGCCAGAATCCAAATTCGCCAAATTGAAAAAACGCCAGTACATTAGTCATCAATAATTCCTTTCAGAAAAAAACCTTTTGATTCCTTCAGCAGCCGGTAAAATACCAGAACATCGGTGCCAAATCAAGTGTTTTATTCGGCGGGGCTGTTGGCATCGGCAGTATCGGCTTTTTTCTCAGCTTCAGCTTTGGCTTTAGCTTCTGCGTCAGCCCTGGCTTTTTCTGCTTCCGCTTTAGCCTTGGCTTCGGCTTCGGCCTGAGCCCTTGCCTTGTCGGCTTCAAGTCTGGCCTTTTCCGCTTCTGATCGAGCCCTTTCTGCGTCAGCCCTGGCTTTTTCCGCCTCTGCCTTGGCCTTTTCAGCTTCGGCCTGAGCCTGTTCAGTTGCGGCCTGGGCTCTTGTCTCTGCCTGGACTTTGGCTTTTTCGGCTTCGGCCTTTTCCGCCTCTGCCTTGGCTTTAGCTTCTGCCTCTGCGGCGGCCTTGGCTTCTGCTTGGGCCTGGGCTTTCTCTGCTGCAACCTTTTCGGCTTCGGCCTGGGTTCTGGCTTTCACCGCCTCGGCTTTTTCCGCCTCGGCTTTGGTTTTAGCCTCAGTTTCAGCATCGGCCCGGGCTTCTGCCTTGACTGTTGCCTTTTCCGCTTCAGTTTTAGCGGCCTCGGCTTTGACTTTGGCCTGACCTTCTTCTTTTGCTTTTGCTACAGCTTCGGTCTTTTCCACTATTGCTTTTTCGGCCTTGGCTTCGGCTTCTTCAAACTGAGCTTCGGCTACAACAATTTCCTCTTCCACCTTAACAAGTTCAGCTTCTGCCCTTTCGGTCTGCCACTCAAGGTGGTCAGTATAAGCCTCCGTGCCGTACGGGTCGATCATCTGTTGGACAAAACCTTTTTCCAACTTGGGCTTTGTATGTTTTTTTCTTATGTCCTCAATCATCTTGGTATAATCAGTGCCTGTATGAGAAATACTTGGCGTTAATACAAACAATATCTCCTTTACTCTTTCCTCAGCGTCTTTACTGGAAAAGAATACGCCAATGATCGGCAGGTCCTGCAAGCCGGGTACGCCACGAATAATTCCAAGGTCTTCTGATTTTCTTATCCCGCCGATTATCAGACTATCTCCAGGCCTTATACGATTTTCTTCAACAATGATTTCTCGTTCTGTAATTATAGTCTTTTGGCCGGCACCTTCGGGTGTGGATTTTGAACTTATCTTTGCTCTGGTTGTAAGACCGATTGACCCATCAGCATAAACCTGTGGTGTAACTTCAAGTGAATCCGTCACGGGTTGGTATTCAGTGATGTCATAGGGGTTAACATCCCTGCCCGTAACAGTTTTTGTAATTGGGACAAAATCCTTTGTTTCGATTTTTGCTGTTTTACCATTGACAGTTCGAAGAATCGGATTCATCACGATCTTAAGATAGCCTCTTGAAGCCAGTACGTCTATGACGGCGTTGAAATTATTGTCTGAGTTAAAACCTATTTTAAGCCCGGAA
>CAZOPG010000205.1:0-4434 GCA_964581585.1 uncultured Planctomycetaceae bacterium
CGATTTGAGAGGTGCCACCGCAGGTAGAGGCACTTTTGTTATGGAGCCGTTCACCTACGAAAAAGTTCCTGAACAAATTGCAGAAAAAATATTATCTGGCTATTGACCGCGTTGGATATATGTGATATAAGAGTAGATTCTTCGGCCGAAGCGAGCACAAGGCTTTTTTGTGCGTTTCGAGTTGGGCTGGTTAACATATCGTAACCACACTGTTAGTAAGATGTTAAGCGGCGGTTATTGGGTTCTGTTTTTATTAGCCCTGAAATCCCGACTAGACGGTAGAATTTTCCGGATATTGGAAATTTTTTTGAAATTTTGATACTTTTTATCTAAAAAGTGGCTTTTTTTCATATTTTTCCGTTATTTTTTTTGTGATAAGATGATATTTTATTCGCTTTTCGGCGTTGTAGACTTAAGGCGTTTACCTTGATGACTACAGTTTTAGAATTGAATTGTAATAATAAGTAAGTAAAGAGAATCGATTAATGGCAGTAGAGACTGAAAGAATCAGGATCAGAATGGAAGCGTATGACACACGAGCTCTTGATGCTTCGGCCAAAGAGATTGTCGAGCAGGCCCGCAGGACGAATGCTCGTGTTAGCGGACCGATTCCCCTGCCCACCCGGATCGAAAGATATACTGTGCTACGTAGCCCGCATATCGACAAGAAGAGTAGAGAGCAGTTTGAGATGCGAACGCACAAGCGGCTGATCGATATTTACGAGGCTAACGCAAGAACAGTAGAGGCATTAAATCGTCTGGTAGTTCCGGCTGGTGTTTTTGTGAAGATTAAAGCTTAAGGTAAAAAACCGCAAGGCTGTTTTTGTTTTGTGTTTTTTTTTATAGGTATATTTAATTTTTGAGTTTATGTCTATTATGATGCTACTTGGAAAAAAAATTGGAATGACTCAGGTTTATAACGAAGCCGGTAGGATTGTGCCGGTAACTGTTCTTCTACTTGGCCCATGTACGATTACGCAGCTTAAAACTATTGAGATTGATGGTTACGCTGCTATTCAACTAGGCTATGACGATGTCAAGAAGAGCCGACGAAAAAAACCTGCGATAGGTCATGCGAAAAAAGGGAAAGCACTTCCAAAAAAAATCGTCAAAGAATGCCGTGTTGAAGACTCGCAGGAAAGTTATAACGTCGGTGATGAAATAACTGTCGAGAATTTTTCAGAAATCAAGAGTGTTGATGTTACAGGCACAAGCAAAGGAAAAGGTTTTGCCGGAACGATGAAACGTCATGGTTTTGGTGGTTTTCCAGCTTCCCATGGTACCGAAAGAAAACACCGGGCACCTGGTTCAATATCCAGTTTTGCCAGTGATGCCGGTAGTGGCGGAAACCTGAAAAAGGGCAAAAAAATGGCGGGACAAATGGGTAACGTAAAAGTTACCAGTCGAAACCATAGTATTATATCGATAGATAATGAAAAGAATTTGCTCGTCGTTAAGGGAGCAATAGCGGGTCCGGCTGGCGGTTATGTGGCCGTTCGTCCGAGTAAAACTAATAAGTAATTGATTTTGAAAGAATATTTCAAGCAATGATTACTGTTCCAATTCATAATAAAGAAGGTAAGGAAATTGAAAGCCTTGAGGTTGCCGAAACCGATTTTGGCGGCAGGGTAAGGATAGATTTGCTTAAGCAGGCCATAGTGATGTACCACGCTAACAAGCGGGTTGGTACAGCTGCTACCAAAAGCCGAGGTATGGTCAAAGGCACAACAAAGAAGATGTACCGCCAAAAAGGTACTGGCAATGCTCGTGCTGGCTCCATCAGAACGGTTATACGAAGGGGCGGTGGCGTTGCTTTTGCAAAGGTTAATCGTGATTTCAGCAAAAATATGCCAAAGAAGCAAAGACGCCTTGCCATGCGGTCTGCGATTCTTGCCAAGCTGTTAAGTAAATCCTTGGTTATTGTTGACCAATTGGAATTTGCTCAGCCGAAAACGAAAGATTTTGCTAAATTGCTGGGCAATCTAAAAATTGACAGAAGCTGTCTGGTTGCCACTCCTCAAAAGGATGACAATTTGTACAAGTCGGCAAGGAATGTTCCAAAGGTTGATGTAATATTGGTAAGTGACCTTAATGCCGGAGATATCTGCAACAAGCAGAAGATGTTGTTTACGAAAGATGCCTTTTTGAAGGTTTTGGGTAATAGTGAAGATAAAGAAAGCTAATAGCTTTTTGTTTAGGTGCTAATGTGGAAGATTATGATATTGTAATTCGGCCGTTGATCACGGAGCAGAGTATGCATTTTGCCAACGCAAAGAACGCCTACTCATTTGAAGTGAACAAAAAGGCAAATAAGATTGAGATTAGAGGTGCTGTTGAACGCCTGTACAAAGTTAAGGTTAAAGAGGTTCGTACCGCTAACCGTAAGGGAAAACCTCGTCGCAGAGGAACAACTTTTGGCACCACCTCAAGTTGGAAAAAAGCGGTTGTTGTGTTGGACCCTGAATATCATATTGATTTGTTCTAATTAAGAAAAAGACTGTAAGCTATGGGTATTAGATTATACAAACCGACGACGAATGGGCGAAGAGGCGGCTCGGTTAATGACTATGCGGAGTTGACGACGGACAGGCCTGAAAAGACCCTTTGCATTCGTATTAAGAAACATGGCGGCAGAAATCATCATGGTAAGGTTACTTCGCGTTTCCGTGGTGGCGGGGCGAAGAAAATCTATAGAATTATTGACTTTAAACGTAATAAGGATGACATTACGGCTAAAATCACGACGATTGAATATGACCCGAACAGAAATAGCTTTATCGCACTTGTACAGTACGAAGACGGCGAGAAGAGGTATATTCTGGCTCCAAATGGTATTAACGTTGGCGACACAATTGAGAGCGGCCAAAAGGTTGAGCCTCGAATTGGAAATGCTATGCCGTTGAAGTCGATACCCGTTGGTGTGGAAATTCATAACATTGAAATGACTGCCGGGCAAGGCGGTAAGCTTGCCAGAAGTGCTGGACTCGTAGCAAGACTGATGGCCAAGGAAGGAAAATTTGCGACGGTTATTCTGCCCAGTGGTGAGATGAGGATGGTTCACAAGGAGTGTCGGGCTACAATTGGACAGCTTAGTAATCCGGACCACCAGCATGTCAAAATTGGCAAAGCCGGCAGAAAACGTCACATGGGACGAAAACCTCATGTCAGGGGCAAAGCGATGAACCCCGTAGACCATCCAATGGGTGGCGGCGAAGGCAGAGCAAATGGTGGAAGACACCCATGTTCTCCGACAGGCGTGTTAGCTAAAGGTGGAAAAACAAGAAGTCCAGTAAACAGAAGTAATAAAAGGATTATCCGAAGAAGAAAAACTAACCGCGGCCTTCAGTTAACGCTGTAAGTTAAGTAATTATTATTGAGGTTATAATGGGAAGATCGTTAAAAAAAGGACCTTTTGTTGATGAGAAACTGATGTTGAAGGTCATCAAGCAAACGGAAACAAGCTCACGTGATCCTATCAGGACCTGGGCGAGAAGATGTACGATCGTTCCTGAATTTGTAGGTTTTACGTTTATGGTACATAATGGCAAAATGTTTCATAAGGTCTTTGTGACCGAGGATATGGTAGGACATAAGCTTGGTGAGTTTTCACTTACACGGACGTTCAGAGGGCATTCTGGTAGTAAAAAGTAGTTTAAGGCAGCAATATGTTAAGCACTGATAAATTAAATAAGAAGATAAAAGACAGAAGCGTTAATTCTGATGCTCTGGCTGATGGTCTTGCTCGTAGCGGTTTTGATAAAAAACAAGCCCTGACAGCGTTGAAGAATTGGAAGAGGGGCCTGTTGAAGCCGATACCCAAAGCCGAGGACATGAAAAGGCTTGCTACGACCTTAGGCGTCGAGGCTACTGATATTTCTCAGTGGAAAGCTACGGTCAAATACGCACCGTCTTCACCTCATAAGGCTCGGCTCGTTACCGGCCTAATTTCCGGTTTAGGTGTTCAGGATGCTTTGGATACCTTGAAATTCACAAATAAACGCGCTGCTTCGATGATTGAAAAAGCCCTGAAGAGCGCGATTGCCAATGCCGATGAAGATTCTGCTGATGTTGAGAATCTTTATGTCAGCGAAGCTCGTGTCGATGGTGCCGGTATAAGGCTTGGTACCAAAAGATGGATACCAAAGGACAGAGGAAGAGCCAATCCGATTCACAAAATGGCCAGTCATATACATATAACTGTTGCGGAAGTGAGTTAATTATGGGTCAAAAAGTACAGCCAATAGGTTTCAGAACGGGTATCAGATTGCCGTGGATGAGCACTTGGTTTGCTCCCAAGGCTAATTATGGTGAAATGCTCGTCGAGGATTACCATATTCGCGAATACGTTGACAAAAAGTTCAACCGTCAACCTCCGTACTCTGCCGTTGCTAAAGTTACAATAGAAAGAACACGCAATGATGTAACGGTAACGCT
>CAZOPG010000206.1:0-4350 GCA_964581585.1 uncultured Planctomycetaceae bacterium
CTATCTCTCGGTGGTTGCAGTAGGTTAAGGCTTTGTCCAACTGAAAAAAATTAGCGGCCGCCATTGGTCGGCCGAAAACGATATTCAAAGGATTGACGACTGGGGATATGACAGTCTTAAGAAATTTCAAAATATATTTTTTGAGGGGCCTTGCGGCTCTTCTGCCGACCATTTTGACAATATGGTTGCTTGTCCAGTTCTATCTGTTCGTCCAGAACAATGTCAGTTCGCGGATCAATCTGCTGATAGTTAAAACAATTTTATTGGTTACAGATCGATATACTGAACAATTCCTTGTTGATTTCTGGATAAGCGGAGGAGGACAAATAACAGGATTTGTGATAGCTTTTGTAGGGATTTGTGTTCTTGGTGCTATTTTAGCCAGCGTTATCGGAAAAACTTTGTGGCGTATATTCGAACGAGCATTGATGAGAACGCCTGTTTTGAAAAAGGTTTATCCACACATAAAACAGATTACTGATTTTTTCCTTACCAAAGAAAAACTGTCATTCACCAAGGTCATTGCCTTTGAGTACCCACGAAAAGGGACCTGGGTAATGGGGATGGTGACGGGAGCAGGCTTGAAAAAGCTTATCGAAAAAACAGGAAAAGAGTTCCTGACGGTTTTCCTGCCAACTTCACCAACACCTTTTACAGGCTTTATTATTCTGGTTCCCAAAGAAGAAACTATCGAACTGGATATAACTATTGAAGAGGCGTTTAGATTTACTGTTAGCGGCGGAGTAATTGCTCCGCAGGGACAGTTGGTCGGCCCTGCTCCGGGCAGAGACAAAGCGACTGCAATAACGGATAGCGAGTAAGCGTAAATAAAAATTAAAACTTTTTTGCCAATGTTAAGGAGGTCTAATGCTTTTAACGATTACAGCCAAACACATTGAAATGACCGATGCTATCAAAGAATATATAGAGACAAAGACCGCGAAGTTGCCGAAATACTATAACAGCATCAACAAAATAGAAGTTGTTGTAGATGGCAATGACGGCGGTAAGATCGCAGTGGAATTGATAGCCAGCGCCGAGCACAGCAAGATTTTCATTGCCCATGAAACAGGTGATGATATGTACACATGTGTTGACCTGGTAACACATAAAATTGAAAGTCAGATTTCAAGGCGAAAGAAAAAGGAACGTAACAATAAACACCTCGGCAATGGCTCCGTTCAGATATCTTCTGAAACGACTGAATAAACTTTTTCCATTACGTAAAAACGGCCCATGCCGTGATAAATTAATTAATGATAGGATTGTTTCAGGTGTGAAGATGAAAATAACAGATTTTGTTTGTTTTGATGCATTGATACCTCAACTTGAATCAAATACACGAGATGATGTCATTGCCGAGCTTGTAAATGCGCTGGAAAAAGCCAGCAAGATTGGCAAGGGCGAGGCTAAGGAAATCGCCAAGGCTGTGATTAAAAGAGAAAACGAAGCAAGTACCGGCATAGGCAAAGCTATCGCTGTTCCGCATGTCAAAAGCAGCAATGTTAAGGATGCGGTCGCAGCAATAGGCATAAGTGAAGCTGGGATAGATTTCTCTTCTCTTGACAAGCAGCCGGTGTATTCAGTGATATTACTGGTTAGCCCGGTTGATAGAGATAAGCATTTGCAGGCAATGGAAACTATTTTTAAGCATTTGCAGAGTGATGACTTCCGAAAATTTCTCAGACAGTCGCGGACAACCGAACAGATAAAGGAGTTGCTTGTCGATGCCAACGAAAATCCTTCACTGTAACAGGCTGACAGGAAGATGTTATTATATGGAAGAAGTTGATGAAGACAGGAGTGGACATATTGAGTGATCCGGTTTGCCAGGTGCAGGTTACCATAAAAAATGCAAATGGTCTGCATATGCGTCCTGCAATGCAGTTTGTGGACCTTGCCAGCACCTTCGATGCCGTGATAACGGTTTGCAATAAGGACACATCTGTCGATGGCAAAAGTATCATGCAGATGACAATGCTTGCGGCGACCCCTGGGACAGTTCTGGATATTAAGGCTGTTGGAGACGATGCTGACAAGGCGGTGGGGGCCTTGCAGGAATTAGTCGAAAAAAAAATGTTTGATGAGCCTGTTTCAGGTTGATTCAAAGTATTGATAATTTCTAAAAGGTCAGAATGGAAATTAAAAAAGGAATTGCTGTTTCGCCTGGAATTGCGATAGCCAGGCCTTTATTCGTTGATACGGAAGATTATCGAATACCTAAGCGTTCTATCCTGCCTTCCGGACGTGTTGCTGAGGTAAAGCGGGTAAGGGACGCTTTCAAAAATGCTATTGAGGAACTCGGCGGGTTTGAATCGGACCAGAGTTTCGATAAAAATAAAATAAAGGATATTTTTGCCGTTCACCTGCGATTTCTTCGTGACAGGAGTCTGCGTAAAAAAATTACCGATCAGATTTACAACGATCTTTTCACGGCTGAATATGCCGTTTCAACCACATTGCGCGATATTGCCTCTCATTTTTCCGAGGTTAAAGACTCCTATATCAGTGAACGTGCGGCCGATATATATGACATCGAAAAACGTCTGCTAAAGCATCTGCTCGGCAGAAGGCGGGAGGATCTTGACCATATCAGTCATAAGGTGATCGTCGTCGCGCACGATTTGAGGCCCTCTCAGACAGCCAGTTTTGACAAACAGTTTATAAAAGGATTTGCTACCGATGCGGGAGGCCGAACAAGCCATACAGCTATTGTCGCCCGTTCTCTCGGTATACCGGCTGTCGTTGCGCTTGGGGATGTGAGTGCCAATATTGATCCGACCGCAACTGTTATTATTGACGGTAATCGCGGCGTTGTTGTGATTGACCCCGACCAGGCAACTCTCAGGCAGTATGAGGATTATTCGCATGAGTTTGATCGACTTGAACATGAACTCGATGCTTTGCGTGATATGGCAGCGGTTACACGGGATGATGTTGAGATATTGTTGTTGGGAAATATTGAGTTCCCGCATGAAGCTGAAATGGTACTCGAAAAAGGTGGTAATGGAGTAGGGCTTTATCGAACGGAGTTTTTGTACCTCTACAATGAGACCGAACCAACCGAAGAGGACCATTATAAAGCCTACAGCGAAACGATAAAGGTCTTCGGGGATATGCCTTTAGTGATAAGAACCATGGACCTTGGAGCAGATAAGTACACGCAGAAAATGCGTCTTGAGCCAGAGCCTAATCCCTTTCTTGGCCTGCGATCTATCCGATTCTGTCTGCAGAACCTTGAATTATTTAAAACTCAACTCAAAGCTATTCTTCGTGCTTCGGTTCTTGGTGATATCAGGATTATGTTTCCCCTGATAAGCACTCTGCAGGAACTGCATCAGGCGAAAATGATATTACGTGATGTAATGGAGGACCTTGACGAATATAACGTGCCATACAATCCTGATATACCGATAGGCATTATGATCGAGACCCCATCGGCGGCTCTTACAGCTTCGGTGCTTGCTCGGGAGAGCGACTTTTTCAGTATCGGAACCAATGATCTGATCCAGTACACCCTTGCTGTTGACCGTGCAAACGAGCGTGTTTCGTCACTATACTCCGGGGCTGACCCGGCAATAATAATACTTCTGAGGAACATTGTACACGATGCCCACAAGGCCAGGATTGGAATAAGTGTTTGCGGCGAAATGGCTTCGGAGCCGGAATATGTAATATTACTTCTCGGATTGGGTTTCAGGACTTTCTCGCTGGCTCCGCCTATGATACCGGAGATAAAAAAACTTGTCCGTTCGGTTACCATTGAAACATGCAACAGCATAGCCAGAAAGGTTCTGATGATGAATTCTGAACGCGAGGTAACAAATTTCCTAAGGGATGCTGCGATGAAGGTGCTGCCTGAAGTGTTTTAGGATAATAAATAATAAAGCTGGCCAATAGAGGGCTGGTTAAAATAGATATAATACGAAACAAAATTTGAAACAAGGAGTTTTTGAAATAGGAGTTTGCAGACAAACTTTAGTAGCCAGGTTCAAAATTCAGGGTAATCTCAGGTTTCTTTCGCATGCCGAAACCACCAGGCTTATACGCCGGGCATTGATACGGTCGGGCGTAGAATTGTATTATAGCGAGGGTTTCAATCCTCAGCCAAGATTGTCCCTGCCTCTGCCCCGCAGCGTAGCTGTTGCTTCTGAGGGCGAGTTATTTTGCGCAGCGATATTTTGCGCAGACGATGAAGGCAGCGGTATTTGTGATAAACTTAAGTCAGATATAAATAATCAACTTCCCGCGGATTGCCGGTTAAGCTCTGTTAAGATTTTTAACGGCAAAATTTCTCCAAAGGCCGTCTCTGCCATGTAATGCTTTCCCGTCGAGGCGGTACAGATGAAT
>CAZOPG010000207.1:0-4346 GCA_964581585.1 uncultured Planctomycetaceae bacterium
ATGAGGTGTTATGGAGCGGATAAATAATGTTGCGCTTCAGATTAAAATTTGGGTACTATGTTACAGTCGCTTATTGTTCCGTTACAGTAAGCCAATCCAGCCCCATCAAAATCTGCCCGATTGCCGAAGATATTACAATTACTGATTTGCCCATTACATTCAGATAGTCCACCTCCGTCATAAATGCTGAAGCAGTCTCTGACAGTACAATTATTTATGATCCCATCACAACCGTAAATTCCGCCACCGTCACTCTCGGCTTGACATTTTCTGATAATACAGTTCATAATTGTCGGCGTACTATTCGGTTCGCAATAGATTCCACCACCATTGTCTGTATAGCCGTTTTTGATTGTCAAGCCGTCAATAATGGAATTGGCATCCTCACCTGAACCAAACCAGAAACCGCGATGAGGTTCCGTATCTGTTCCATTACAATCGATGATACAGCTTTCCGCCCCGTTTAGTGAACAAACCGTTATAGCCATATTATTGAAGTCAAGATCGCGATTGCCATCTCCCTTATAGATTCCATCCGCTATCATAACGGTATTACCATCACTTGCCGCATCGATACCAGCTTGAATAGTCGCCTTTGGACCGGTTGTGCCGCTCTGATAAATGTGCCATTTGCCGTCCCAGAGATCATTACCATCTTCGGTACTCACGTAGTAATCTGCCTCGAAAACTTCAAGCACGATCACCGGCCCCCAATTATTAGTTTCGTTGTTTTCAACGATGCTGTTAAAATCGTCGGTCTTTGCGCGAAGATAGTATGTTCCAGGCACACCTGGAGTATTAAAATCTATTAACTCCGAATAGTTGGCGCCGGCTACCAGAGAGGAAAGTGAATATTCGCCTACTTCGTTGCCGTCGCCTAATGTGTCCCAGTCAACATTCGGGTCATCTGACAGGTAAAGTGTTACATCGAAATTCGGATCACCCGGGACAGCATTAAAATCACCGATATTGCCCGTCTCAATAGTAACACCGATAGATTCATTCACATAAGCCGCTATTTGGCTTGGGCCAAGATCGTTTATAACAAGATCCGTCTTCTGATAAGCGCTGAATATAACCACCGGGGCATAAGGCAAGTCCTCCAGAGCTGGTGAATAATTGGACACTGGGACTTCAGAAATTGCGTTGACAACATCCAGGTCCGCTTGACTCAGAACCTCACCAAAAACGCAATAGCGAGGGTCACTGGGAGTGTTATAATCCAGTCCAGGATTATCGACATCATTTATATAAAACTGTGAATTTGCGGAGTTAGAATCATCAGCCCTTGCCATTGCTATCGTACCGCGAGTATTAATTAGGCCGTTATAACTTTCATTTATAATATTAGGTCCAGGCGGTCTTACAGTAAGACTGAGATCATAGGCACCGCCCTGAATCATAAAGCTGTTAATGACTCGGTGAAAAATCAGGCCGTCATAGAAACCGGAATTGACATATCCGAGAAAATTGGCAACGGTTATCGGTGCCTCGGCCTCGAAAAGTTCGACACTTATATTGCCATAATTCGTCCCAAGCACAACGATAGGGTTATCCGCCTGAGCATTGTATGACAGACCCAGAACTACCGATATTGCAATAACAAAAAAGAAAGTGTTCCTCATCATATTACAGTCCTCCTGAAGGTTCGATCAAGCACAATTTTATACAATCACCCTGTACATCCCGTCATTCCCATCCTTGGCGAAGATTACCCATTATATCATTTTTTTTACCAGAAGTCAAGCTTTGTTTTTAAATACCCATAACTTACTATTATTTAGACAGTTACAACCATTTATCGCTACAGCGGCTATTCATACCTCTCACATCGACCACTTGTTCTTATTGCGTTTACCTCCGTTTTTTGTTACCGTGGCCGCCTATGGAAACAGATATGCTAATTGGAATCGTCGTATTGGCACTTGCTCTGACAACTTTGACTGTGCTGACTTTCTGGGCCAGCAGAATTATCGGGCACATTTCAAGTAGCGGCCGTAGTTCCGCTCGTCATGTTTTGAAAGGATTCAGGAATGGCCCAAAAGCCTGAGGTCTCCGCGGAACTATCGCGGGAGCTGAATCTTTTCCATATCACGATGATGGGGCTGGGAATGATGATTGGGGCCGGAGTCTTTCTGGGTATTGGCATCTCGATTGGAATCGCAGGTCCGGGCGGAGTCGTACTCACATTTGCACTCAACGGACTCCTGGCAATAATGACCGCCATGGCATTTGCCGAACTCAGTTCAGCAATTCCGCGGGCAGGAGGAGTATACAATTTTGCCAGAATAGGTTTCGGCAGAGGAACAAGTTTTATTGCCGGATGGATGGAGTGGTTCGCGTCCAGTGTCGCCGGGGCAATGTACGCTCTTACATTTTCCATCTATACTGTCAGATACGCAAACGCACTCGGCTGGCTGGATCCGATATTCAGTTTTTACAATGCCGCTCCAGGTTCACCCGAAGCCGAGACAATTGTCTGGTTCATCGTAAAGGTGGTAGCAGTTATCACAGCAGCCATGTTTCTCTATATAAATTACCGAGGTGCTTCAGAGACCGGCAAAATCGGCGCGATAATAACAATGGGCCAGACAATATTCGTTTTCGCTATTGGCATTGTCGGCGTTGTTATTACTATCAAAGATCCGAGCCGATTGGAAAATTTCACCCCATTTATGCCGGCAGGCTGGTCAGCTCTTTTGATAACAATGGGCTTTACGTATGTTGCGTTTGAAGGTTTTGAAGTGATCGCCCAGGCGGGTGACGAAGCAATAGACCCGCAAAAAAATCTGCCAAAAGCAATGATATATTCGGTCTTCATCGTAACCTGTCTCTATATCCTTGTTGCTTTTGCGACAGTGGTTTCGGTAAAAGCCAATCAGGTCGATGTTCAGGGCCCTGCTTGGAAATGGATTGGCAGTTTTGGCGAAAAAGGATTCGGCGAAGCCGTCTCGCGACTGATGCCGTTCGGCAATTTCATTCTTACATTAGCTGTGATCTTCTCCTCAACAAGCGCACTCAACGCCACAATATATTCGGCAACCAGGGCTTCCTATGCACTCGGACGGGACAGAATGCTGCCGAAGTTTTTTTCCGCTGTCCACAAAATACGCAAAACTCCGTTCAAAGCTCTAATTATGACGGGAATAATTATCATCATCGTCGCCACGGTACTCCCTACCAAAGACGTAGCCTCCAGTGCCAGTATAATGTTTTTATTCCTCTTCTTTCTGGTAAATCTCTGTGTTGTAAAAATACGCCTTAATATGAGCGACGAGCTTAATTATGGTTTCCTTATGCCGCTGTTTCCGCTGTTCCCTGCCATTGCGATAATTTGCCAGGCCGTCCTGGCTGTCTGGCTGGTACACATGAGCCTGTTAGCCTGGGTAATCGCCCCGCTTTGGATTCTTCTCGGCCTGGCGATTTATATGCTGTATTCAAAATCACACGCCATTACAACCGAAGATGAGATACTCGTTCTCGATGAGCAGACCCAATACGACCCTTCACTTTACAGCGTGATGGTAGCCGTTGCCAACCCTGATAACGCCGCGTCTCTGGTTCAGGCTACCTATAAAATATGTGGCGCAAAAAATGCTCAGATCGAGCTACTCCACATGGTTCCTGTTCCTGACCAGATGGCGCTTTCATATGCCAAAAAGGACATAACCGTTGGCAGAGAGGGCCTCACCGAAGCAATGCTTTACCTGGCAATGCACTTTCCCATAAGTTTCACGCTGCGTTATTGCCGTAACATTGCTCGCGGTATCGTCTATGCGGTTCGTCAGAAAAAAACCAAACTGCTCGTAATGGGATGGCACGGAAAGCCCGCTGGCACCCTGTTTCATCTCGGTTCGACACTTGATCCTGTAATAAACCGCTCTCCCTGTGATGTTGTTGTGTTGAAGGATTGTGGCCGAAACCAGAATTTCAAAAACGTACTTGTTCCCATTGCCGGTGGCCCAAATTCTGCTTTCGCTTTGGAAATGGCTTCGATTTTAGTTGACCCGGACAAGGGCAGAATCACCCTGCTGAGTGTCAATACCGGCCAAAGTATATTTGATCCCGCCCAGTGGCTCGAAAACAACCGCTCGCGTCTGCAGAACAACACCACACCGATTCGGATAAAAGTAGTAAAGGCCCGCTCAGTTACGAGGTCTATCCTGAGCGTGTCGAAAAAGCATGACCTTGTTGTTATAGGCACAACAAAGAGACCGATTCTTGCTCAACTGACTCGGCGACCCCTGCCGGAAACAATTGCAATGCGCTGTGAAAAGCCCGTCGTAATTACAAAAACTGCCGGCAGAATCGACTCCTGGCTAAAGCGATGGTTTTAGCCGCTTATA